>JAXDCU010000401.1:0-4719 GCA_034677645.1 Verrucomicrobiia bacterium | reverse complement strand
GGTTGCGGATGGAGCCCCTCCAACTGCCGAGCCACCATAACGCTGGCCGCATGCACGTCGAAGGCGAGCTTGCAAATGGTCTTGCCCATTTCAACTGCGTTTGGTTGAATCGCGATGTCGGTATTCTCATTCATATGAGCTGGTAGTTGTACCGCTTGCCAGGGCTCGACTGCCAGCTCTCATGTTATCTACCGAAAACGAGAATGTTCAACTGCACGCGCATGAAGAGCATGAAGTCGTCAGAAACGCGTTCCGTCGAGTCCCAATTTGCCAGGCGAAATCAGGCAGCGCGATCCAACGGTCGTTCAATCTGAGCGGATCGAGTAAGTGGCAGCCCGCCCCGGGATATCAGCGTATAGAACTTCGGCCTGGCCGTTGCGGAAGTCGAGTCGACGTCCGGCGCGCCGCACCCGCACGCCACCGGGCTGTTCCATGGCAAAGCGGATTGAACCGTCGCGCAGCGTCAGACGCGCGGCGTTTGCGTCGACTTGAACCTTCGTTCGCTCCAACCCGTCGAAGACGAGCATCGGGTAATTGACGCGGATG
This sequence comes from Verrucomicrobiia bacterium, assembly GCA_034677645.1. Taxonomy (GTDB): domain Bacteria; phylum Verrucomicrobiota; class Verrucomicrobiia; order Limisphaerales; family J093; genus JAAYVR01. Next base: position 4,173 of record JAXDCU010000401.1, on the reverse strand, counting down.
TCATTCACCGCCGGGCCCTCGACGGAGTCCTCGACCGTCACGCCCGCCGCGGTCAGCGTAATAGTCTCGCGGACGCGCGATGCGCCATCGAGGGGGCCTTCAAAAGTGACGCAAAACGAAACCTCCCGCGGTGTTTGCTTGAGCACCTGCACGACCGGCGGTTTCTTGGGCGAATAGTCCGCGAGCCGATGCCACTTGTTTGACGCATCGCGCCATGCCGGACCAACGCAGAGATTCTCGCCACCGAGATCGGCTTTGGTAAGAGGATCGAACTTATGGACAACGCCATCGGATGGGCCGAGCTGCGGGTTGGTTCCCCGCAAGTGCACACGGATCAGCCCGGTCGGATTGTAACGCAGGTCGCCCGCGGTCTCGAACTCGATGTAGTTCCCGTCCGCGTTGGCGAAGACCTTGTGGAAATCCGCGACCAACGGCACGACGAACCCGCCGACGTCCGCGGGCGCTGGGCGTTCGTCGATCGTTTCATCGGAGTACAGATACGCCACGGCGAGGAGCCAGCAGGCGAGCAAGTTGTACTGCGACTGGGCCGAGTATCGTTCGTAGCCATGCTTGGCCTCGATGGGGTAGCGGTTCTTCACGACAAAACCCGAGCCGTCGGGACGCAACCAGCGCTCGATGCTCCGCAATGCGAGGTGGGCCGCGCGCTTAAAGGCCCCCGCTTTGGCAACCGCGGCTGGGGCGTCTGGATGCCTCGCGAATTGAGCCGCGAAGATTTCGCAGGTCACGGCGCTCTGCGCCTCATTCCAGATGTGCTGAGCGCTGCGTCCTCCGGTCGGACACTCGCCAAAGGGAGATTGCATGAGCAGTGTCATCCACGCGCCGCGCCAAAGGCGGTCGCGGTAGTAATCTCGCGACGGCCCGGCGTAGCCTTCGCACAAGAGAGTGGACAGGAACTGCCGGGAGAATTCGTCATAGACTATCGGCACATTCGGGTCTTTGTACATGCCCAGATCGGTGAAGTATTGCCGCTGGTTTTCAAGATGCAGTTCCAGGAAGTCCGTATGGGCAGCCAGGCTCGCCTTCTCACGCAAGTACTCCCCAGCGAGAGCGACTACGTTGTGATTGTATACAACCCTCTTCCGCCGGAGGTTGTCGGGATGGAGTTTGAAAGGATCGACGGAAGCGATCCTTTGACGCCACGATTCCACTTTCTCGGTCGGCGCGACCAACGCGTAGAGGTCTAAAGCCAACATGACCGGCTGGACGTAGAATTCTCCGTGGTTATGGGCGCAACGGTACTCGTGCATTGCGTTCACGGAAACGTCCATGGCCCGCACCCCGCTTTCGAGCAAACCGGGGTCGAGGTTGTACGCCGTCGTGTGCAGGAGCGCGACAGACAACGCGTAGCACGGTGTCGAGTACTGCCATTCCATCTTCATCACGGGATCGATGATTGCGCCCGAATCATCCTGGCAGCGGCGGAAGACCGCCACTTGCCCGTTGATAATTCGCAGATAATCCTGCGCCGTCAGGCCAGTGTCGCGAAAACCGGTGAACGCAGCCTGGTTGGTGATGAAACCGCGGATCGTGGGGTCGAGTGAGTGATCGGTAACAGCTTCGAGAGCCTTGGCCGGAAGAATGTCAGTGGCCTGGCGACGGACTTGCGTGGCGACTTTGGCCGCTTTGGCCGGCCGCGGTTTTGGGGCGTAACGTTTGCCCACTTCCGCCACCCACTCGCCGAGTTGAATTACTGGCGCGTGCTCGGTGAACAGTTGCCAGCGCGGGGTGCTGAATATGGACTGGTAGTAGAGAAATCGCTCGTGGTTCACGTGCATGCCGCGCACGGCCTCCGTCATGCGTTCGTCGTCGTCGTTCCCAGCAGCGAGCAGGCGCGCGCGGTCGAGATGTTGGCGGAAGGCCGCGACATGGCGGTTTTCTTCCCTCTCATACTCGGCGACTCTCGGACCTATCTGCCGCAACTGCGCAGGAGTCAGTTCCAGTCGCCGAGCCGTGCTGTTAACGGTTTCCTGAACTGAAGCCTCAAGCTCCTCACCCGCCAGCGGCTGCCAGATGCGTGGCGCGGCCGACGGTTCACGACCGGATTGGCCTTGCTGGTTAGCGATCCCTTCGTCGTAAGCCTCCTCAAGCCGGCCGAAAATGCAATTGCCGAAAAGCACGCCTAGTTGCCAGGGCGAAAGGAAATCGGCGGTCGGCCCGGAAGTGTACCAGCTCGTCTCGCGAATGTATTCCCACGTCAACAACGCGGCGCGGGCTTCCCGCAGCTTTTGGCTCACTCCCGCCTCATCGCCGAGTGCGGCCAGTTGTCCCATGTCGGCAAAAACCCGGCCCAGCGGGCGTTGGTATCGGGGCAGGAGCAATTCCTCCCGCGCCTGAGTGTCAAAGTAGTAGAAAACACGCGCCTGCTCGCGCGTCATGCGACAGGATTTCGTCATCCGAGCCAGGCGGCCGTTTGCGCTCAGCCATTGCTCGAACGCGGGGCCGTCGGGCGGGAGGAGCATCCGTGTTTTTACCCGGGCGGCCGAGTTGGTGCCGCGGCGCGGCGTACCGGGCTCCCCTTCGAGGATCAATTGAGGTCCCCTGCTAGAATGATGTTCGCTGGAGTGAAAATAGACGTGCTGCCCCCATTCCGCGCCTTTCACGTCCGCCGCGAGGCAAAGCCCGGCATTCTGTTCCGGATGATCGAGCCATCGTTGCGCAACGTCGGCGGGCAGCGGGAAACCCATCCATTCGCTGGGGTCCAGCGATGCGGTGCGTGTGGAGAGCGGCTCAGTGGCGACATCGGTGCCGACGCCTGGGCAACCTGGCTTGCCGGCCCATGGCTGGTTTGCCTTTGCCAGGGTCCACGACGCGCCGCTTGGGTCTTGGGCGCAAAACGCGCCGCCTTCGCCCCAGTCGGAATTAGCCGGAGCGACTTCACGGATGATCACCGTGACCGGCGTGTTCTGAACAAAGCAATTTGGTCTGTAAAGGCGAAGCGTCGCCGCCGTCACCCGCCCGCACGAAACGCGAGAAAGGTCGAATCGCAGGACGCTGACGGCGCGATGTTCGGCATAGATGCCGCCCATGTAACCGGCCTCTATCAACGGACTCCCACCGAAGTTCAACGCGGCGAATTCGCCGTCGAGGAGCGCGGTGTCGTGGACATCGCCAGGCGCGGCGACAACGAATTGGGCTGCCGTTGTCTGGCGGCAGGATGCCGAGGCAGCCGCAGCCGCCAGCAGAATGGAGAAGAGTCCCCTGCTCAGAATGTGTCCGAAGGCCGCTCTTGCGCGGGACACCACACTAATTCGAAGCGTCGCGTGTGATCCGCCATTCTTCATCGTGGCGCTTGTTAGACACCCAGGCCGCGTGGCCATCGCAGTATGTGACGTTGCCGCCCAGATCGGCGTGGTTGTCTGGCCGGTCCCACTTGTTGTTGGTCCCGGCGTCATCGCAGTCGTGGTAAAGCCAGAAAGCCGATGGCCCCGGTCGGGTGCCCTTCAGGCTCGGATGATGCTCCAAGGCGTAGCTGTTACAGAACTCCTGCGTGACCTTGTTCACGGTCCGGACTTCGCCGAGCACCTCGTAGCTGTGGCCGCTTGTGCCCAGGGCACCCTGCGGGCAGTTGTCGAGCAGGTCTTGAAGCACGCGCTGGTTGGAATAAGCATCCAACACAGTGTTTGTTCGGACATGATTGCGGGTGCCCGGACAGATGAATGCGCCCGGAGCCGCGATATACGCCGGATAGAGCCACGCCAGATCGTCCTTGCCGTTGATCCAGGTGTTGGGCGGCGCGCCGCGCGTGTCGATCAGGTAGTGCCCGTTGTAGTCCGTCGCGTACATCTGCGAGCCAAGCCCGAGTTGGCGGCAGTTGCTCAGGCAGTTGACGCGCTTGGCATTGTACTTCGCCTTGGAAAGCGCCGGAAGCAGCATCGCCGCCAGAATCGCGATGATGGCGATGACGACGAGCAGTTCGATGAGCGTGAACGCGTGGCGCGGAATGGGCCTCAAATGCGTTCTCATCTTCCGCCGAGGTTGAAAGGCGGGATCACTTCTTGAGCCGGAAGAACTGCGCTTGGCTCAGCGTCACGCTAACGGTGTTGTTAGTGCCATCAACCACCACTGGCGCGCCGACGGGTTCCCATCCTCCCGCCTCTTCAATCCGGGGATTCGATTCCAGAGTGTACTCGGGGGAGCTGTCGGCCGGCCAGG
>JAXDCU010000400.1:0-5618 GCA_034677645.1 Verrucomicrobiia bacterium | reverse complement strand
GGATGACGCAACGCGTTTTCCGCCGCGGCGAGGCCCTGAGCCGTGGCGGCGTGGGCCAATTGCGTGCTGCCTTCCGTCACGTCGCCGATGGCGAACACGGTGTGCACGCGCGTGCGGCCGAACTCGTCGACCGGTATGGCGCCTTTTGCGGTGGCTTCGAGTCCGGCCTTGCTCAGCTCCAACCCGTGCGTCACGGGACGACGGCCCACCGACACCAGCATCAGCTCGGCGGTGAGGGTCTCATCGCCGAACTTCCCGCTGACTTCGTTCTTGCCAGTCTGGATGTTCTCGAGTGGCTTGCCGGTCAGGAGGCGGATTTTGAGTGCGTCCTCCATGTGTCGGCGCAACGTCTGCCGCACTTTCCGATCGAGCATGATGAGAATGTCATCGAGCAACTCGACAATCGTCACCGCCACGCCGAGCCGAGCGGCCATGCAAGCGAATTCGCACCCGATGACGCCCCCGCCCAAGACGATGAGGCGGGACGGCAGCGATCTCAGCTCGAGAAAACGGCGGCTCTCCACAATCGCGGGCGACGGCGGCAAGAAGCTGGGCATGGAGGACTCAGCGCCGGTGGCAATAATCGTCCGGCGTGCTTCCAGCATGGTCGAGCCTTCGCGACCGGCCACGGCGATGCGGTTCGGGGCCGCGAAAGAGCCGGTTCCTTCGTAGACCTTGACGCCATTTGCCTTGAGCAGTTGTTGCACGCCGCCGCGCAGTTTCTCGACGATCTGTTTCTTGCGCTGGCAGAGGGGCCCGTACTTGAAGGACACCGGAGCGCAGTGCAAACCCAGCGCGTCGGCGTGTTGTATCCGGTCGAAGAGCTCGGCCGATGCGATCAGCGTTTTAGTCGGAATGCAGCCCCAGTTCAGGCATGTTCCACCGAGGTGTTCCTTTTCGACAAGCGCGACTGAAGCGCCGAGCTGGGCGGCGCGGACTGCGGCTGGGTAGCCGCCTGGGCCACCGCCGATGACCACTACGTCAAACTTTTCCATAGCTCGATGTCTTCGAGTTTAGTCTTGATCGAATTGATGAAATGGGCCGCGACGGTTCCATCCACAATCCGGTGGTCCACCGAGACCGTGATTTTCATCATCGACCGGACGACGATCTTGCCGTTGCGGACAACGGGTGTCTGGAGCGTGCTTGCCACGGCCAAAATGCCTGATTCGCCTGGGTTGATGATTGCCGAGAAGTTCTCGACGTCCAGCATCCCCATGTTCGAGACCGTGAAGGAACTCCCGCTCATTTCGTCGGGCAGGAGCTTTCCCGCGCGGGCCTTCTCGGCGAGCGCGGCGGCGGTCTGCGACAGCTCGCGCAGGCACAGCGTCTCTGCACTTCGAATGGCCGGCACCACCAAACCGTCGTCCAAACCAACGGCTAATCCAAGATCGACATTCTCACGCCAGCGGATCGTGTTGCCCTCAGCCGCGCTGTTTAGGAGGGGAAACTCCTGCAAGGTGAGCACCACCGCTTCTAGGATGAAGTCGGTGACCTTGTAGGGCTCGCCCCGGCTCTTGAGTTCCTGGCGCAGGGCGAGCAGGTCGGTCATGTCGACGCTTGTGGTGGCGTAGAAATGGGGCGTGGTAGTGAAACTCTCGGTAAGGCGCCGCGCGATTGTTTGCCGCATTTTGTTCATCTTGCGCGGTCGGGCGGCCAAAACGCGCTGGATGTCGTGGACCATGATCCGGTGGCCGACGCCCGTGCCGCGAACCGTGAGCAGATCGATCTTCTCCTTAGCCGCCATCTGTTTGGCCGCGGGCGTGATGCGGATTTCGTCGTAGCGATTCGCTTCGAGCCATGCGGTCACATCCCGTTCGAGTATCCGCCCGCCGGGGCCGCTTCCCGTGATTCTTGAGGGATCGATACATCGCGCTTCAGCCAAGGCCCGAGCGCGCGGCGAGATGAACAGACGCCGAGCCGGGGCAGGCGCAGCCGGCAGCGGTGCTGGCGCCGGTGAAGTCTGGGGCTCCGGGGTCTCCAACCTCCGGTCTGCGCGTGCCCGTGTGGCCGCGGGCACAGCCACGCGCGCGGCAACATCCGGCGAGGCCCCCGCTGGGCGTGGGGGCTGGGCCGGGGACTTCTGACCTTCGACCGCGGCAAGCGGGGGTGGAGGCGCATCCGGCACCTGTTCGCCCGGCGCGCCGATGTAAGCGACGCAGGTGTTGACCGGCACGGTTTGGCCCTCGGGAATCAGGATTTTGAGGAGCGTGCCGTCGAAGAAACTCTGTGTTTCGAGAACGGATTTGTCGGTCTCCATTTCGAACAACACGTCGCCCTTCTCGACCGGCTCGCCGACCCGTTTATGCCATTTGACGATGGTCGATTCCTCGGTCTGCTGGCCGAGTTTGGGCAGGATAATTGCCTGTGCCATGGTCGTAGCCCCTTAGAGAATGCTTCGGGCGGCATTGACAAGGTCCTTCGCGTTCGGCAGGAACGCCGCCTCGAGGATGTGCGACTGCGGCGCGATGCCGTCCTTGGCGCCAACCCGCGACACGGGCGCGTCGAGGTAGTCGAACGCCTCGGCGCTGATGCGCGCGGCGATCTCACCCGTGTAGCTGCCTATGTTGATCGAGTGACTGGCGACGACGCAGCGCCCAGTCTTGCGGACGGAGGCCAGAATGGTCTCGATGTCCAGCGGCACCAACGAGCGGACATCCACTACCTCGACGCTGACTTGGTCTTCCGCTTCGAGCGTGGCCGCCGCCTTGAGCGCCTCGTGCACCATTGGACCCCAAACCACCAAGCTCAGACCCGTGCCCTGGCGCTTTACTTCGGCCGAGCCCAACGGGACCAGGTATTCTTCCTTCGGAACGGGTCCCTTGGAACCGTACAGAAGCTGGGACTCGACAAACATCACGGGGTTGTTGTCGCGGATCGCGCTCTTGAGCATGCCCTTCGCATCATAGGGCGTCGAAGGATAGACGACATAGAGGCCCGGAATGTGGGCAAAGACCGACTCGAGCGTCTGAGAATGCTGGCCGCCGTAGCCTTTGCCACCGCCGACCGACACGCGGTACACCACCGGGATGCGGACGTTGGCGCCTGACATGTAATGCCACTTGGCGGCCTGGTTGCTGATCTGGTCCGAGGCCATGAGGGCGAAGTCCATGTACATCAACTCGATCACCGGACGCAGGCCGACCATGGCCGCGCCGACGGCGGTGCCGCAGATGCATGCCTCGGAGATGGGCGTATTAAAAACGCGCTGGCGCCCGAAGGCCTCTAGCAACCCTTTGGTCACCTTGAAAGCCCCGCCGTAGTCGGCCACGTCTTCGCCGTAGAAGATCACACGGCGGTCGCGCAGCATCTCCTCGAACATGGCTTCCTTGATGGCGTCCTTGTAAGTGAGCTGGCCATCGGAGCGTTTGAACTCCGGGGCCTCCTTGACAATCTCGACATGGCTGAACTCCGCGGGCACGGCGGTCTCGACCGTGTCGGTGTACATGTACTTGATGACGTCCGCGGGGTCGGGGTCGGCGGTTTTGGCGGCACGGGCGGCGGCCCGGGCGTTGCGGTCCGCCACCTTCTGCCGGAGCGCTTCGAGTCGTTTGGGGCCGATCACCTTGGCGGCGAGCACGGCACGAGCGAAGGTATCGATTGGATCGACCTCCTTCCAGGCTGTCTCTTCTTCGCGAGTCCTGTACTCGTTGCGGGGATCGCTCAGCGAATGGCCGTAGTAGCGGTAGGTGTTGACGTCGATAAGGCGGGGTCCGTTGCCCTGGCGGCAGGCCTCCGCGGCACGTCGCACGGCGTCGCGGACGGCGAGCACGTCCATCCCATTGACGACCTCGGCGTGCATGTTGTTGTCGTCGAATCCGGCGGCGCGGCGAGCCAACCACCGCGTGCCCATCACTTCGTCATCGGTCCGGTGGGTCATGCCATAGTGGTTGTTCTCTATGACATGGACGATCGGGAGGCCGAACGGGACCTTCCCGGCCAGGTGGTTGGTGAACTGGCTCATGCAGGCCCAGTTAAGTGACTCCAGAACCACGCCGTTGGCGTAGGCGCCGTCGCCGGCGAAGCAGCAGACGATGCGCTGGTTGCGCAGGTAACGGGCACCCATGGCGGCGCCGGTGGCGATCGGCACGCCGCCACCCACAATCGCGTTGGCGCCCAGATGGCCGACCGTGAAGTCCGCAATGTGCATCCCGCCTCCACGGCCCTTGCAATAGCCGTCCTCCTTGCCAAACAGCTCCGCTATGGTGCGATAGACGTGTTCCTCTAGCGCTTCCTCGACGAGGGTTTTGCGGTCCTTTGCCTGTGAATGCGGGACGCGGAGCCGGAGCTGCTCAACGTTCATCGCGCGAATCGCGGCGCAGCCTTTGGCGATGCTGTCTCCGTGGCCGCGATGGGTTGAAGTAATGTAGTCGTCCGGGGCGATGCCGGCAATGCCACCGACGGACGCAGCCTCCTGGCCGATCGAAACGTGTGTTGGGCCCCGATATTCGAAGCCGGCGCAGGCGGGGTACGCGCCTGATCGGACTTTGACGATCATCTCCTCGAACTCCCGGACGGTGAGCATATCTTCCAGCAGATTCACTGCTTCCGGTTTCGTGAGGGTGCCGTCTTTGAGTTCGATCTGGAGGTTCTTCCTATACACGTAGGCCCGGATTTGGCCGCAGTCGACGGTCCGCGGCTTGAACTCCGGTCGCGAATCGCTCAGGTAATTTGGCATGGTTTTGCTCCTGGTTGTTGGCCTCGTCGCGTGCGCCATCTAAGATCGAGTGACATCCACCGGCGCGACCGATGCCCGCCGACCCAGCGCTTCGAGTTCTGCCTGACCCATAGGAGATTGTGTTCTTTCGGCTGATCGAAGCATATCGGCACGCCGCGGAACATTTCAAGGTGAATTGGGAGATTGCGAGAATGCGCCGCTTTCTCGTGAAGCGCGGAGCGTCGGATGCCGCTTCAGCCGTTCCTCGCCCATGGCTTTGATCGGGATGAAACGCGATCCGCTCAAGCTCGGATCGTACACACGCAAACCTTCCGGGGGGAAGGGCAGGTTCGGTGGGAGAATCAAAATGCCGGTTGAAATGCGTTCCTTGCCCGGCTAAGCTTCGTGCACATGCTGAGCGATAGACCGTATTTGAGAACCGAGCAGTTGCGGCGCGATTGGTCCGCCGCCGTGGTGTTGATCGTGGTCAACGCCGCCGTGTTCTTGATCCAACTCATCGCAGGCCAGTCGCGGGGCTCAGACATGATGCGGGTGATTGCGTCGCTAGCGCTCGATCCGGTTGATCTAGTGCGTGGCTACGTGTGGCAATTGCTCACGTTCCAATTCCTGCACGGCGGCATGTTCCATCTGCTCATCAACTGCGCGATGCTTTACATGTTCGGGCGCCCGCTGGAAATGGCTATGGGTCGGAACGCATTCCTCCGTCTCTATTTTGCGAGCGGCGTGTTGGGCGGCCTGGTGCACGTGGCTGGGGCCTATGTGCTCCCTCTGCATTTCGGCCTTGGACCGGTAGTGGGCGCATCCGCGGGCGTCTTCGGGCTGATCGCGGCTTTCGCTTGGCTAAACCGCGACACATCCATCACGATGCTCCTGGGTTTTCTTATCCCGGTGTCGATGAAAGCCAAGTACCTCCTGGTCGTCGAGGTTGTGCTGGCGTTGT
>JAXDCU010000399.1:0-5115 GCA_034677645.1 Verrucomicrobiia bacterium | reverse complement strand
GAGGGGACTCGGTCGGAGCTGGAGGCCTTCCAGCGGGCCATTCGTGATGCGGGGCTTGGCGCATTGGTGAGGCATGAGGAAGCGCATTGGGAGTCCGCTGAGGGCAGGTGGCGCGGTTTTGAGATAGCGGGGTAGCGACTGGAAGGCTGGCTGCGCGGAGCGCGGCTTGTCCTGGCGGCGTGGGAATGACTGAGATAGCTATTATTGGTGATGTTTACACATCAGAACCGCGCGCGTAAGCAAGCGGCATAGCGCGTAGAGATGAAGTTTGCCCTTTTAGCTGATGTTCACGGCAACCTTGAGGCCTTGGACGCCGTGATGGAAGACGCGCGAAAGCAGCATGTGACTCACTATGCTTGCTTGGGCGATGTGGTGGGTTACGGAGCGAACCCCAAGGAGTGCCTCGCCAAAATCCGTGAGATGGGCATGCCATGCGTCAAGGGCAACCACGACGAATACTCGTCCATGGACGAGCACCTGGAGGGATTCAACCCCTATGCCGCCGAGGCGGTTGAGTGGACGCGCGAACATCTCACTCCGGACGATCGCAAATGGCTTCGTGAGTTGAAGTACATTAGGCTTGTCACTAGCTTTTCCGTCGTTCACGCCACACTCGATGCCCCGCAGCGTTGGGGTTATGTGTTCGACAAGCTAGCCGCTGCCGCCAGTTTCACTTACCAGAACACCAACGTCTGCTTCTTTGGCCACACACACGTGCCCGTCGCGTTCATCCGCGACAGCGTGGTGCGCGGCGGCACCTATTCCCGGTTTCGTATAGAGCACGGGCGAAAGTACTTCATCAATGTCGGCAGTGTCGGCCAAAGCCGCGACGGTGTGGCCAAGGCAACGTACGCGCTGTACGACCTCAACGACGGAATGGTCGAGTTGCGCCGACTTGACTACGACATGGCCAAAGCGCAAGCCAAAATCCTCGCCGCTGGCCTGCCACGACGGCTGGCCGACCGCCTCAACGAAGGACGATAGCTCGACTAAGACAAGAGCCAGCCCTCCGAGTAATAGCGCGCTGAGGTCGGCAAGGAAATCCGATCGCAGCCCGAGTACTCAGGCCACTCCGTGCCCGGTCAGGTCCAGTACAAGTCGGTCCATGCCGACGGCGACAAGACCCGCCACACGGCGCCGTGGCGCGCCTTTGCAGGACACCTCGCCGAACCGACCCCACATCGCGCCCCTTGTCACGACAGCCGACAGATGTTCGAGGACGGTCGGCGGCAGATCATTGAGAATGCCCGTGATGACTACACGCTGCAGGCCGAGCACATTGATGGCTCCAGCAATGATAACACCCATCGCATTCAAGGCCTTAACCAGCCAGTCCGGCAACCCCTTACGATCGATCCGACTCTGCAGCGCTTCCCATGTCACGGATTCTCGCGGATGACTTTCCGCATGGCTCTGCAAAAGCCCTGGAAGCGACACGAGCGTTTCGATACATCCGATGGCGCCACAGCCACACCTGCGCTTGTTCCCAATAACAGGCGTGTGGCCTAACTCGCCGCTCAGTGGAAGAGAGCTTCTGTACACCTGGCCCCCAAGCATGGCGGCACCGCCGACCCCATCGCCGAAATCCACCAGAAGCAAATTCCCGCCGGACCTGTCATCCAACTGATGCCCAAGCGCAAGGGCACGCTCTTCCTGGACAAGTTCGACGGGCACGTCCCACACCTGCCTGACCAGCGCGCGCAGATCGATCCCTTCAGTCCAATGCAGATTCGGCGAAAACAAAACTCGCCCTGCACGCTCGTCGACAATCCCCGGCACGCTCACGACAACGCCCCACAAACCAGAAGCCCCGAGTTTCTTGGCGGCCGCGGTCAATTGTTTTTGCCACCGTCCCGCGGAATTCAGGGTCGAGATACGCACAGCCCACCGTTGCTCGTCGTCCGCCCCAACGGGCAAGGCAGCCAACCGCGTCTCCGCCACCCCCAGCTCAATACCGATAAAGCGCGCTTTCTTCCGGTCCAACTCGATGAGACGCCCCGGCCGGCCCAGCTTCCCATTCGGACCGGGCGGGCGCCTGCCGTCTCTTGTCACTGCCGCCCCGCCTTCAACCTGAGCAAGCACACCCAAAGCCAGCAACTCATCAACGATTTTGCCCGCCGTGGGAGCACTCATGCCCAGCGACTTCGCCAAGTCCGCTCTGGTTGCTCGCCCCAGCAATCGCAGTTGGTTAAACAGGGTGCGGCGGTTCAAACCGCGCATGCTCGATGGTACTACAATCATACCCCGCCGAGAATCCACCCTGCCGCTAGCGTCTGCGCACCGTCCCCGTTTTGCCGCCGACACGCCGCGGACAACTCACCACCAGAACGTTGGTGAACCCGTGGTGCGAACCACCATCTGCTGGAACTTCTTCCACTGCGCGTGTCCGTCGAGGTAAAGCAGGTTTCCGCCAGCGGGCAACTTGCCATCCAAATGTGCTGCTTGATGGCCGCGCCAGCCTCCATCGACGTTCTTGTACTGGTTCTTCGTGCGGTCCGTCTGGTTGTCACCTATCGACAGCGTGCCGTCCGCTGCAACCACGCGCTCGGATGGGCCGGGATTGTAAAGCGTCCCGTCCCGCATCTTCCACGGCTCAGGATTCAGCGACTCAGTTATGTTAGTGGCGTGCACGCCGCCGGACCCCTTGAAGGCCACTGCATAACCGATGACGCGGTAACCGGTGACACCATCCCTGGCTTCCTCTTCCGTGACACCGGTGGAGTAGCTCCAGAGCTCGTCGTTGTCCTGCTTCGAAAAGCCGGGACAATACAGTATGTGTCTTCGACCGCCGTATCGCACTAATGCGTTGGCGGCCCTGACCGGCAGGTCCCAGGGCCAGTAAGCCTCGGGACTGCAATCAGGGAATTTGTCACGGTTGTCGTCGGCATACATCCGGATGGCGATGCCGAGCTGTCGGATGTTGCTGTTGCACTTGATTTGAGTGGCTTTGGCCTTGGCCTTGCTGAGCGCCGGCAGAAGCATGGATGCCAAAATCGCGATTATGGCAATGACAACCAGCAGCTCGATCAATGTGAAGGCGCCTGGCGGCCCGCGTCGGTTCTGGCCGTGCGCACCCGGCTTGGGCGAAACCTTCCGTGTTCTCATAGTGCGAAAGCGGCGTGCAAGTTGAGGACTTTATTAAGTCCGTTAATAAACTCCTACTCCTCAATCGTCTCCATGTCAAGCATAGCCGCGCCGCGCCGAGCCATCTGCTCACTCGACTCGGGTCTTGACAACGGGCCTGCAAGCTTCGCAATGCCTACAGAACTGTGGCCGGTGAAAAGCAATGCTGTTGATCCGCTCACGCGTCGGGAAAGCTGGTGGCTATCGTTTCAGGCCGCCTAGTCGGGGCCAAACCGCTTAGGCGGCCCGATCCTCGCTCAGATTGTCAACGCTGGTGAAGCCGCCGCGCAGACCGTGTCCCGCGGGCAGCAGATGCTCCAGGCCGCCTACAGGTGGTTGGCTGAGAACGGCCTCAAGTTCGGCACCGCCCTGCTGACCGCCATTCTCGTCTACCTCATTGGAGCCTGGATTGCCCGGATTATTCGGTCACTTGTGCTTCGCCTCATGGCCAAGCGCGGCATGGACCAGACATTCGCCGTCTATCTCGGCAACATCCTGCATGGTGTGCTGATGATGCTGGTGATCATCACCGCGTTGGGCCAGTTGGGCATCCCCACGGCTCAGTTCGCGGCGCTCATTGCCGCGGCCGGCCTGGCCATCGGGCTGGCGCTGCAAGGGAATCTGTCGAACTTCGCCTCCGGCTTTCTGCTCGTATTCTTTCGTCCGTTCAAGAAGGGCGATTACCTGACGGCCGGCGGCGCGGAAGGGACGGTTGAAGAGATTGGGATTTTCACGACGACGCTGACGACTTTGGACAACAGGAAGGTGGTAGTGCCGAATTCGGCGATTACCGGCAGCAATATCACCAACTTCACAACCAACCCCAAACGCCTCATCGCCGTCCCGTGCACGGTCGCCGCCAGCAACCCTCCGGACAAGGTGCGCCAGAGTCTGCTCACCGCTCCTAAGGGCAACCAGTTCCTCGTCAGCGAGCCGGCTCCAGTCGCGGTCATCACCCAATTGGGGGAGAACAAGTACACGATGGAACTTCGCGCCTGGTGTCCCGCGGAGAAGTATTGGGACGCTCTCTTCACTCTGAACGAAGCGACAAAGAGCGCGCTGGACCGCGACGGCATAGCCGGTCCACTCCCCGCCCTCAAGGTGCTGCAAGGTTGATCTTCTTGGCCGGACCACCATCCGGTTGACCAGCCGTTTTACTCATGGCGGAGAGCCTCGACCGGGGCCATGCCCGCGGCGCGGAGGGCGGGGTGGATGCCGAACACGACACCGACCAAGGCGGAAATGCCAAACGCGAGCAATGGGGACCAGAAGACAACTATAGTGCGCATATGCGCGAAGTGGGTCACAACATACGGCACGGCTATGCCAAGAGCCACACCGAGCAGACCTCCCACGCCAGCCAGGATGACCGTCTCGACCAGGTCTTTGCTGCCTTCCCTGAGTCGGTCGTAACGGTCCGCTTCGGCCACTTCATTCAGTGGTAAATGATAGGCGGTCTGGGCCAATTTGGCCTTCAGTTCCAGCATTTGGGTTTGCAGCCCCTGAAGTTCCTGTTGCAGGGTGGCTTTGCGCTGCAAGTAGGCTTCCAGAGCCTTGGCTTCCACCGGTGCCGTCCAGGTGCCGAACCTCCCGTACTTCCAACCCGTTGCTCAACCTCATCCGCCGGTCCGCCAACTTGAATTTGCGCCATCGGGCACGTATCGCAAACGCAAAGCGAATCAGGTGACTTCCCTCACGGTGTTGTAGGTGCCGAACGGGTTGGGAACCCGCAGGGTGCACTCGGGATCGTCGCACCATTCGCCATCAACCAGGAACTTGTAATGGTAGGTACCGGGTTGCAGCGAGACGCACGCATGCCACAGACCATCGGATTCCTTCTGCATGCTGACTGCCTTCTTTTGCCAGTGGGTAAAATCGCCCACTAGCATGACACTCACGGCGGAAGGAGCCTTGTAGGTGAACGTCTGCAACTTCTTTCCGACCCTGCCGCGCAAAACTGGTTTCTTTGCCATGCTGAAATGCGTACTCCCA
>JAXDCU010000398.1:0-15053 GCA_034677645.1 Verrucomicrobiia bacterium | reverse complement strand
AGGAAGCCGACATAGGGCGTTTGCCGGAGCGTCCGCGTTGGGGTGTTATTGCGCAGACGACACAGCCGATCGAAAGAGTGCGTCATCTGGTGGCGGTGTTGCGCGCTCGTTTTCCCACCGCGGAGGTGCGTTTTGTGGACACCGTTTGCCAGCCGACGAAGCTGAGGCAGGCAGCCGCGATCGAGCTTGCTCAGCAGTGCGATGTTGTTGTGGTAATTGGTGGATCGGGCAGCAACAACACTCGAGAATTGGCAGCCACCTGCCAACGACAAGGCGCGCGAGTGTACCATGTCCAAGGCGCGGAGGACCTGCAGGCGGACTGGTTCAACGGCGTGGAGAGAGTTGGCGTCACGGCAGGCACTTCAACGCCCGACGATGTCATCAAGGAAGTGGAACGACGTCTGCGCGCTTTGGCGGCGGACGAGGAGACAGCGGCCGACGAAGCCGCCACTGACGCGCGTTCAGCACAGCGCGATGTCGAACTGCATGCGGTCTGAGTGTGGAGCGATGAGAACATGGCATAGCTGGCTGGTTGTGGCTGTGTTTGCGGCCGCGATGGCGTGGGTCGAAGCCGCTGTTGTGCTCGACTTGCGCACGATGGTCGACCGGATTGATCCCTATCAGCCGGACCCGCTGCCGCTGGGCGGCAAGATTGGGCGGACCGAACTCGTTCGCGAAGCGGCGACTCTGATGATGTTGGCGAGCGTTGGTTGGCTGGCTGGGCGCACATTGCGAAGTCGGGTTGGCTATGCGGCCATGGCGTTTGGCGTGTGGGACATTCTCTACTACGCGTTCCTCAGGATTCTGACTGGCTGGCCAAAGTCGGTCTTGGACTGGGACATACTTTTCCTGTTGCCACTGCCGTGGTGGGGGCCGGTGCTCGCGCCTGTGTTGATTTCCATGTTGCTCATTGTTTGGGGGATGTTAGTTGCGTTGATCGAGGCGCGTGATCGCGTAGCCTCGCATTCGGGCTGGACAGTTGCCGCTGGCGCGACAGGCGTGGCGCTCAGTTTGTACGTGTTCATGGCTGACGCGCTGCGAGTTGTTGGAGGCGGTGAAAGCGCGCTGCGTCAGATGCTGCCTGAGGCGTTTGATTGGCCGGTGTTTGCGTGCGCGATCGGGCTGATGGCGGTGCCAGTAATTGAGCTCGCGCTGAAATGTGGGCGACTTGAGTATGAACGATAGATCCAAACTCGCACTGGCAATAATTGGCGGTGGTGTCTTTCTGGGAATCGCCGGTGACGCGTTGCTCCGGATTGGGCCGTGGGGGATAAACCTGTTGCTCTGGACCGATCTGCTACTGGGCGTGACTTTGCTGCTGGCGTGGCGCGGTCGTGTGCAGCTGGATCGACGGGCCGTCTGGATGCTTGCGATAGTGATCTTCTTCGCGGCGGGGATCGGATGGCGTGACTCCGAGACGCTCAAGTTTCTCGATTTTCTCGCCGTTGTTCTCGTCCTTGCGCTGGCGGTGGCATGGGCGCGCGGCGGACGTATGTTCACAGGAGGTTTGTACGAGCGCGTGTCGCAGGTAGGCCGCGCCACCTTCGACGCCGCGGCCGGTTACATACCGATGCTGACCAGCGACGTGCGCTGGCCGAAACTGGCCTCCGAAGGTTGGGGGCATCGCGCGCGGTCGTTGGCGGTTGGATTGTGTCTCGCGCTGCCGTTACTGGTTCTCTTCGGAGCGCTGCTGGCTTCGGCCGACGTCGTGTTTAGGACGCTCCTGACTCGGATCGTGAACATCGATTTGTCGGACATGGTTTCGCACCTGGGATTGACAGCGGTGTGCGCTTGGTTCACTGGCGGATACTTGACTGGGCTTCTGTTCCGGAACAGGACTGTGAATCGTCCTGGCGAGATTCCGCGGTTCATTACGCTGGGGCCGATTGAAGTTGGGGTAGCGCTGGGATTGCTGAACGCGCTGTTCGCGGCTTTCGTGGCCGTACAAGTCCGGTACCTCTTCGGGGGGGACCATTTGGTGGAGGTGACGTTGGGGCTGACATACGCTGAGTATGCGCGCCAAGGTTTCTTTCAATTGGTGGCGGTTGTGGCTTTGGCGCTGCCAGCGCTTCTCGGGGCGGACTGGCTGTTAGGTGAGTCGTCGAAGAGTGGATTTCGCCTCCAAGCATGCATCATGCTCTTGTTGCTGGCCGTCATTCTGGCTTCGGCGTTTCACCGGATGCGGCTTTACCAGGCCGAGTACGGGTGGACCGAACTACGGTTTTACGTCACGGCATTCATGCTTTGGGTTGCGGTGGCGTTCGTGTGGTTCGCTCTCACTGTATTGGTTGGGCGACAGGAGCGCTTTGCCTCTGGCGCAATCGCAGCCGGCCTCGTGCTTCTGGGTGTTATCAATGCAGTCAATCCCGACGCATGGATCGCGCGCCGGAACCTCGCCCATGCGCGCGCCGGGCACGCGTTCGATGCCGCATACATTGCTCGGTTGAGCGGCGATGCCGTGCCCGGGATGGGCCGCGCACGGCCTACGCTCGCGCAACACGACCAGGAAACCATCTCGCGATGGCTGCGCGGTTGGCGTCGGAAAGATGTACAGGACTGGCGCGTGTGGAGTTGGTCCAGGGCGGAAGCGCGAAGAGCGCTGGCTGAAGTGCTGCCAGGCGACCGCGATGGCCCGGCACAGGAGGCTGTGCGACTGACTCATTCCCATCCTGATTCACCTTGAAATGTGCGTCTTCTTTGGGGCATGGTTCCGCCGCGCGCGGAGTCAAGCTTCCATCAGTAAGACACGTGCGATGGTGAAGTGATGACGGCCAGGTTAATCGCGGTGGTTGTTTTGTTGGCCGCGGTGAGCGGAGCGGCGGCGTCGAAACTGGAGTCCGGTGTCTTCGAAAGCTCCGCCTCGTTGAAGCCCAACAATCAGGTCGACGAGATCGTCTTCGCAAAACTGTCGTCCCTGAACATTCAGCCCGTTCTTTGCTCAGACGCGGTTTTTGTCCGGCGCGCATTTCTGGACGTCGCGGGCACGCTTCCCACGGCGGAAGAGGCCAGGGACTTCCTCAGAGACCCGGACATCGAGAACAAGCGCCGCGTCTTGATTGACCGGCTGCTTGAACGAGAGGAGTTTGTTGACTACTGGGCAATGAAGTGGGGCGACGTGCTGCGGATCAAAGCTGAGTTTCCCGTCAACCTCTGGCCCAACGCTGCGCAGGCGTATCATCGATGGGTCCGTGCATCTCTTGCGGAGAACAAGCCATACGATCGGTTTGCCCGCGAATTGTTGACTGCGAGCGGCAGCAATTTCCGGGTGGGTCCTGTCAATTTCTATCGCGCCATCCAAAACCGCACGCCGGAAGGGATCGCCGGGGCGGTGGCGTTGACGTTCATGGGAACTCGAATTGAGTCGTGGCCGACGAATCGGGCGGCTGGCCTGGCGGCTTTTTTCTCGCGGATCGGTTACAAGCCGACCAGCGAATGGAAAGAGGAACACGTTTTTTGGGACCCTTTGGGCGCCAGCACGGTGGCGGCAAACAGCGCCCCAGGACGCGCCGCCGTGTCGGCGATCGGACAGACCTCCAACAGCGTGTCTCAGCCGTCAATCCTCCCTGACGCTGGCAGCGTGTCGCGAGAAGCTGTGTTTCCGGACGGCACCAGGATTAGACTGCCTGTTGACCGTGATCCGCGCGAGGTATTCGCGGATTGGCTGGTCGACCCAAGGAACCCCTGGTTCACACGTGCCATCGTCAACCGCGTCTGGGCTTGGTTGGTCGGACGCGGCATTGTACACGAACCAGACGATTTCCGAGAGGACAACCCACCGAGCAATGCGGCCTTGCTGGCTTTTCTTGGACGGGAAATGGTCGATGGTGGGTATGACCTGAAGCGCCTTTATCGGTTGATTCTGAACTCGAAGACCTACCAGCTTTCCTCCATGCCGCGACATCAGACCGCCGAGGCCGAGGCAAACTTCGCGAGTTACACGTTGCGCCGGCTCGACGCGGAGGTGTTGATCGATGCGATAAACAAGATCACCGGAGCGTCCGACCTGTACACGAGCCCTATCCCGGAACCGTTCACTTTCATTCCCGAGGAGATGCCGGCGGTTGCGCTGCCGGATGGAAGCATCACCAGCCCATTTCTGACCCTGTTCGGACGCTCGGCTCGCGCCACCGGTCTGGAAAACGAACGTGACAACAAGCCGCTCCCAGCGCAGTGGCTGCACCTGCTCAACTCGAGCCACATTCAGCGCAAGCTCGAGCAGGGGCCCAAACTCAAGGCTATATTCGAATCACGCAGGAAGCAGTCTGAGATCAGCGAGGAGATATACTTGACGATTCTCTCGCGTTTCCCCACTCCCGACGAGGTCGAGACAGTGGAAGCCTATGGCCAGCCCCAGCCGGCCCGGTCGGCAAGGCGTGGCCGATCCACCGGCCAGGACCAATCCAGCAATCGGACTGTCGTGGTGAAAAGGCGCGAGGACTGGGTGGATATCGCTTGGTCGTTGATCAATAGCGCCGAGTTCCTGTATCGTCATTGACCGTAGCGACATAAATGGTCGGAGGTCCAAATGAGGAATCCTGGTCATAGTGTGAGTCAGAGCCCGTCCAATACGGAGGTGCTTGGCATGAACCTCAACTTGCCGATGTCCAGGCGCGAAGCTCTACGAATCGGATTCTTCGGCACGGCCGGCTTGTGTGTGTCGAATAACCGGGTGTTGCGCGCCACCGACACGCCGCCAACGACGAACGCGTCCTCCGCCACGTCCATCAAGCCCAAAACCAAGTCGGTCATCCAAGTTTTCCTCTGGGGCGGGATGTCGCACATCGACACATGGGACCCCAAACCGGACGCTGGCTACGACTACATGGGCGAGTTCAAGACCGCCATCCCCACCAACGTGGACGGGATTCAGCTTGGCGAACTCTTCCCCAATCTGGCGAAACAAGCCGACAAGTACTCCCTGGTCCGCAGCATGACGCATCGAAACAACGGCCACGAGACGGCCGCTTACCTGATGCAGACGGCGCACGCGCCAGGCGAGCGACTGGCCTATCCCAGCATTGGCGCCGTGTTCACTCTCTTCAAAAGCCCAAGTTACAAGGGACTCATACCGCCGTACGTCGTGTTAACGCGGCCGCAGGGCCGGTTTTCGGAGGAGGGGTTCCTGGGACCGAAACTCAAACCTTTCGCAACCGGCGGCGACCCGAACGCCACCCGGTTCGAAGTGGAAGGGATCGTCTCCCGAGGCATCACGGACGCAAGACAGAATGGTCGTCGCGAGTTGCTCGACAAGCTCAACACAATGGGCAAAGCCATGGCTGCAAGTCCGAAACTGGCGGCAGCGGAGGAGGCCAAGCAGCTAGCCTATGAATTGATCCTCGGCCAGGGCCGGGAGGTGTTCGACCTTTCGAAAGAGAAACCGGAATTGCGGGACCGTTTCGGGCGCCACATTTTCGGGCAGGAGTGCCTGGCGGCGCGGCGCATGGTCGAGGCCGGCGTCCCATATGTGGTCATCAACTACCCCGGAGGCTGGGACACGCACAGCAACCATTTCGCAACCATGCGGCGACAATGCCCGCAGTTGGACCAAGGACTGGCCATGCTGCTACAGGATTTGCAGGACCGCGGGCTGCTAGAAAGTACCATCGTCTGGTGTTGCGGCGAGTTCGGCCGCGGCCCGAAAGTGGACTGGCAGCCGCCGTGGAACGGGGGCCGCAATCACTACGGCAACGTCTTCACCGTTCTGGTCGCCGGTGGCGGCTTCAAGGGAGGCCACGTCGTGGGTGCCTCCGACGCCAAGGCCTCGGAGGTCAAGGAACGCCCCGTGTACCCGGCGGACCTCCTCGGTAGCATCTATGCATTGAGCGGCATCGACGCCAGCGCCAAGCTGCCACATCCAATGGGCGCCGAGGCACGAGTGTTGCCATCCGCGGCCGAGGGCGTGAAGTCGGCCGGAATCCTGACTGAGATCATGTGAATCTCGAACCGCGTATGCGTCCAACTCGGTGGTTCTCAGTTGTCGGGCTGACAGTCTGGATGGCGTTGGCGCCGGCAGCGTTGGCCCAACCACGACCATACATCGGCTTCCTCTACCCCGCTGGTGGCCAACAAGGCGCAACGGTCGAGGTGCGGCTCGGCGGGCAAGGTTTGGACGGCGTGCATGCGGCTTTGGTCACTGGTTCGAGTGTTAGCGCCAAGGTGGTTGAGTGTCTTCGGCGGCTTAACAACCAGGAAGTGCAATTGCTGAACGAGCAATTGAAGGAGTTGAAACGAGCCACGTCGTCAGTCTCCTCCGCGACGCCGCCGCGGATGATATCGGAATCCGACATGACGACGTCGATGAGAGACCAAGACCAGACGACGGAATTGTCGGGGAACGACGATGTGACGTCGCGGTTGATCGCCCGGATCGAGAAACGAACACGCGAGTTCGTCCAAACGCCGGCCTGCGCCGCAATCGCAACCGTGACCGTCGTTGAGGTCGTGATCGCCCCGGACGCCGAGCCCGGCCAGAGAGAGATTCGACTCGTTACGCCCCGCGGAGTGTCGAATCCGCTCGCCTTTCATGTCGGTCAACTCCCTGAATTCACTCGGAAGCCGATGCTCACAACGCGCCTTCACGTGCTAGGCAAGGAAGCGCAGTCATTGCGCAAGCGACCATCCGACGAGGTAGAAAAGCGGGTCGCTGCGCCGTGCATCGTGAACGGGCAAGTCGGTCCCGGCGAGGTTAACCGCTATCGGTTCGAGGCACGGCGAGGCCAGCAGTTGGTGATCTCCACCCAGGCACGACAATTGGTCCCGTTCATTGCCGACGCCGTTCCCGGCTGGTTTCAACCCGTGCTCGCCCTGCGCGATAAGAACGACAGGGACGTGGCCTACGCGGACGATTACCGGTTCAACCCCGACCCGACAATTCTGTACAGCGTGACCGAGGATGGCGAATACGTGCTCGCGATCCACGACAGCATCTATCGTGGCCGCGAAGACTTTGTTTACCGTATTACCATTGGCGAAACACCTTTTGTGACGAGCATTTTCCCGCTGGGCGGCCAGGCGGGCCAGCCAGTCGCGGTCAAAATGCGGGGCTGGAACCTCGATCAGGCTGAATTGCGTCCGCCAGCCAAGGAGGCCGAACCCGGAACCCACTGGCTCACGGCCACACGCAATGGCTTCCACTCAAACCCGGTGCCATTCGCGCTGGACACGCTTCCGGAATGCAACGAGCAGCCATCGAATGACAATGCAACCCAACCGCGGAAAGTTACACTGCCAATCATCGTCAATGGCCGAGTCGACCACACGGATGACTGGGACGTGTTCGCCTTCGCCGCTCGATCTAACGACACAATCGTCGCCGAAGTCGAGGCGCGTCGGCTCAATTCACCCCTCGACTCCGTCATCAAACTCACCAGTGCGACTGGCGCGGTTCTGGCGTTCAACGACGACTTCGAGGACCTGACTTGTGGCGAGAACACTCATCAAGCCGATTCGTATTTCATGGCTAGACTACCCGCCGACGGAACGTACTACGTCCACATCGGTGACGCGGCGCGAAACGGGGGCGAAGAGTACGGATACCGACTGCGCATTAGCGAACCACGGCCGGACTTCGCTCTGCGCGTTGTTCCCTCCAGTCTCGGACTCCGGGGCGGGGCAAGTGCCACGGCCACCGTCTATGCCCAGCGCAAAGACGGATTCAATGGCCCCATCCGACTGGCCCTGAAAGACCCGCCGAGTGGGTTTTCGTCGCCGCCCGTGACGTTGGGGGCGACTCAGACGATGGCGCGTCTCACGGTCCGAAGCTCTGCGGCTACGACGGAACAGCTCGCCAACCTGTCCATCGTCGGCAGCGCAAGGTTTGGACCGCGGACCATGGTGCGCGAGGCCGTGCCGGCTGAAGACAGAATGCAAGCATTCTTGTGGCGCCATCTGGTTCCAGCCGGCGAACTGAAGGTATTGGCCTTCAACCCTACCACCGAACCAAGGTCTGGCCGCTTTGCTCGGACACGTCCGCGACCTTCAAGCGCGACCAATGCCGCCGTCGCTGCCAAAGGTCTGTCCGTCACGAACGCCGCCAGCGGAACCAACGCAAACTTGCAAGTCGCATCCGCGTCCGGTGAGGCCGCCAAACCCAAGTTCACCCGACAACAGATAGCCGGGCGTCTGCGCCAACTTAGACTCCTCTTTGAAGATGGTCTTCTCACCGACGCTTTCTATGGCGCGAAAGTGGCCGAATGCGAAGTCGGGTCGAGTCCATCCAATTGACAATTGGCGCCTCAATCTTGAGACGTACTGGCGTCGTTCCGGACTCCTTTCGAGAGCCGCCCCAGATCTTTTGATCCCCTGTGCCGCTGCGTTGTTGTACGCAGGCCGGGCATATGGCGTGCGATCTGCTGCATGCGTAGAACGGACGCATGCAAACGCTTGCTAATCCCTTTCGCGCTGAACGTTCTTGGTGTGCTCGGACACAGTCGGTTTGGCCGCCAAAACCGTGGGGGGCATGGTGACTCGACGAAAACCCATCGCGATGAGTGGTCCAATGTCGAAGGATCGACACAGCAATCCCGCCTGGGCGGGCCCGACCGGTTCAATCCGGCACGCGGCGGCTACATGCGTCGCCTTGTTTGTTGCCGTTGTCGGGGTCGGCATTCGGTGTGTCCTGGCGGCGGACAGCGTGGTTGTTTTCAATGAGATCATGTACCACCCGCGCGGCAATCGGCCCGCGGACGAATGGGTGGAACTCCACAACCAAATGGCCGTGGATGTGGACGTGAGCAACTGGTTCATCGGTGGTGGTATCGACTATGTCTTTCCCGAAGGCACGGTGATTCGCGGCGGGGGCTACTTGGTCATTGCTGCGTCGCCGGAGGACCTGACGAGCGCGGTGGGCATGACCAACGTGGTCGGCCCGTTCAGTCGCCGGCTTGCCAACGGGGGTGATGACTTGCGGCTTTTTAACAACAACAGCAGGGTCATGGACGAAGTGTCTTACGGTGTCGATGGCGAATGGCCCGTCGGTCCCAGCGGCTCCGGCGTGTCGCTGTCCAAGCGGCATGTGGACCGCGCGAGCGGCCCGGCACGGAACTGGACGGTCAGCGCCATGGCTGGCGGCACGCCGGGACGACGCAATTTCTCTCCCACCTCAGTCGAGGTGACTACGACGAATGTCGTGGTCTTGAGCAGCACGTGGCGGTTCGACGCGTCAGGCGCGGACCGTGGCACTGCGTGGCGCCAGACCGGATTTGACGACAGTGAGTGGGCCTCGGGAGAAGGGCCTTTCCAGAGTGGCAGCGTGACGCCGCCGTTCGGCGACCCTGAGCCCGTGCCAACGGTATTCAGCAGCGGTGTGGACGAGGACGGGATGGTGCTCGGCCCCGGCTCCCCCGATCCGCACTACGTGCTCACGCAATCCGCGCAGGGCACGCCGCCTCCACCACCGACTGCCGCCACCGTCATCCAAAACCACCCCGCCTGGGCGGCAAACGATGCCCAGTCAAGCTGGATTGGTCCCGTGAATCCCGGCACTGAGAACGTTGCGGACGGCAATTATAACTACCGCACAACTTTCACGCTGGACGGCTTCGATGCATCAACCGCATCGCTAACGCTGAGGTTCGGGGCTGACAACCGCATGAACGATGTGCTTTTGAACGGCGCCGCTCGGCAGCTCAGCTACGTCGGATTTGCCGCGCTAAGCAGCCCTATGACCATCGCCAGCGGTTTTGTTGCCGGCACGAATACACTCGATTTCCTCACCGCAAACGACGGTCCTGGCGCCAATCCCGCCGGCTTTCGTGTCGACATGACCGGTACGGCGCGCAAGCAATTCGTGCCCCGAACGACGCTTCCCGACGGATTAACCAACTACTACCTCCGGACGAAGTTCGTGTGCAACGGGGCTCCTGACCTCTCGGCGATCAAGCTCGACACGGTCGTTGCGGATGGGGCGGTGTTTTACCTCAACGGCGGTGAAATTCTGCGGCTGAACATGCCGCCAGGCGCGCCCACCGCATCCACGCTCGCCGTGTCGAATGTGCCAAGCCCGACGTATCTCGGCCCTTTTGCGCTGCCAAACATTGCGCTGGTGACCGGTACCAACGTGCTCGCGGTCGAACTGCATTCGGCTATCGGCGAGGACGGCGTGCTCTTTGGCGCCAGCCTCTCCCTCACGACAACAAACATACTCGTCCCGCCCCCCGTCGCGCTTGCGTTCAACGAATCATCCTCGGCCGCCAACGCCGATTGTTGGGTTGAACTGATCAACCAGGGCTCAACCAGTGTGGACCTGGCCGGCTGTGTGTTGGAATGCGCGGGCGCTCTTGGCGATCGCGAACATGTTTTTCCGCCGTGGCCAATCGCACCGGGCTCGTTTGTTTCGGTCACGCTGGCAACGCTAGGTTTGGAAGTTGAACCGGGCGACCGATTGTTCCTTTTCAGTCCCGGTCGCCGCGGGCTGCTGGACGCAGTAGTCCTCCGGCGTGAGTTGCGCGGTCGGTGGCCGGACGGCACAGGTCAATGGTGGGTTCCCACGCAGGCCACCCCTGACGAGTCGAACGACTTCGTCTTCCACGACGAGGTGGTTATCAACGAAATCATGTATCATGCACCTGGCATTCCGCCGGTGCCAGCGGAGTATGGCGAGGAGACGCTGCTACCGATCACAGCGCGTTGGCGTTACAATCAGAGTGGCGCCAACCTCGGCACAAGCTGGGTCGCGCCAGACTTCGGCGATGGCGCATGGCCCGAAGGCGGGGCACTCCTTTACGCTGAAACGGCACCGTTGCCCGCGCCCACCCAGACGCCGCTGAAGCTCGGGCCCACGACATTCTACTTCCGTACGAGTTTTGTTTTTGACGGCAGCACGAACGGACTGGAATTGCGGCTGCGCACGGTGCTGGACGACGGCGCCGTCTTCTACATCAACGGGCAGGAAGTCAAGCGAGTCAACATGCCCGACGGCGAAGTCAATTTCCAAACATTCGCATCGCCGGGTGTGACTGACGCCACTTATCTGGGGCCATTCGATCTCGTGGTGACGAACCTTGTTGTGGGCACGAATGTCATGGCCGTTGAGGTGCACCAGGGCTCCGCGGGCAGCACGGACGTCGTGTTCGGCGCCGAGTTGGTGGCCACCTACCAACTTTCGCCAGGCTCGCCCTATCAGGAATCGTCTGAGGCGTGGGTTGAGCTGTTCAATCGTTCCAGCCACGACGTGGACCTGAGCGGATGGCGGCTGGCGCGCGACATAGACTACGCTTTCCCGCCCGGCACGACGATCTCCCCCGGCGGGTACTTAGTGGTGGCAAGAGATACAGGGGTGATGGAGTTGACTTATCCCGGTCTTGGCGTATTGGGGCCGTTCCAGGGAAACCTCCGGCGCAGCGGCAGCCATCTGTTGCTCTTGGATGCCACCGGTAATCCCGTCGACGAAGTTGAGTACTTCGACGGGAAGCCATGGCCGGCTTACGCCGATGGCGATGGAGCAAGCCTTGAGTTGCGCGACCCTTTGGCAGACAACGCCAAACCCGAAGCGTGGGATGCCAGCGTCGAGATGAGACGCTCGCACTGGACTAACGTCACCTATCGGGCTGTTGCCGCTAACACCATCGGTCCCACGCGATGGAGTGAGTTCATTGTTGGACTGCTGGACGCGGGCGAGTGCCTGATTGACGATTTGAGCGTGGTTGAGCGTCCGTCCGGCTCGCCGGTCCAGATGCTTCAGAACGGAACATTTGAGACGGGTCTTGCGGCCTGGCGCGCGATGGGGAACCACAACCTCAGCCGCGTGGTAGTGGACCCTGAGAATCCCGAGAACCATGTCCTGCACCTGATCGCCACAGGCCCCACCGAACACATGCACAATCATCTGGAGACGACGCTGGCCGGTGGGCGATCGGTGGTTGACGGGCGCGAATACGAGGTTTCGTTCCGGGCAAAATGGCTTGGCGGCAACCATCGTCTCAACACGCGTCTTTACTTCAACCGGGTCGCGAAGACGACAGCGCTTCCGAGACCAGCGCAACACGGCACGCCTGGCGCCCCCAATTCCGCGCTCGTACCCAACATCGGACCTACCTTTGCGGCGTTTGGACACGACCCAGTCGTTCCAAAAGCGCACGAACCTGTCACCGTCTGCGTGAATGCCAGCGACCCTCAGGGCGTCGGCGCCGTCGCCGTCCGATGGTCTGCAAACGGCGGGGCGTGGAAGAGCGCGCCGATGCTGCCTGGCTTGTCACCGAGTGAGCAGGGCTACACTGACTACTCAGTGGTTTTGCCTGCCCAAGTCGCCGGGACCGTGGTCCAATTCTACGTCGAAGCCGCGGATTTGCTCGGCGCGATAGCCGCTTTCCCCCCTGGCGGCACGAACTCGCGTGCGCTTTTCAAGGTGGACGATGGCAAACCGGCAATGCCTGCGCTGCACCGATTCCGTCTCCTGATGACGCCCGCCGACGCCGCCTTTTTACACGCATCCACCAATGTGATGAGCAACGATCGGATGGGCCTGACGGTCGTTTACGACGAGGAACAGGTCTTTTACGACGTGGGGGTTCATTTGCAGGGCAGCGAACGCGGGCGCGACAACTCGTCGCGTGTGGGGTTCACGGTGAGATTGAACTCCGATCAGCTTTTCCGAGGCGTCCAGGGCAACTTCGTCATCGATCGTTCGGGCGGCTACTCTGGCCGGGGCGGTCGGCACGACGAGATACTGTTGTGGCACGCGGTCAACCATGCCGGCGGCGTACCTGGCCTCTGCTGCGACCTAGTCCAGGTGTTCGCGCCGCGCGCCCAGGAAGACAGCACAGGACTGCTTCGGATGTCGGCCTTTGACGCCGATTACTTCGCTGGGCAATTCGAGGATGGAGACGAAGGCAACCGATATACGCTGGAGCTTATCTACTACCCGACAACCTCGGTTGGAAACAACGCGCAGGCGCCAAAACTGCCCCAGCCGGACGACGTTATCAACGTGGACATTCAGGACCGTGGCGAGAATCCGGAGAACTACCGCTGGATTTTCGTCCAGGAAAACCATGCCGACCGCGACGATTACTCACAGTTGATCGCACTCAACAAAGCCTTCAGCCTCACAGGCAGCGCTCTGGAGGCGCAAACCGGCCAATTAGCTGACGTTGACGAGTGGATGCGGGCGCTGGCTTTCAAGGCGTTCACGGGTGATGTGGACACATTTACATACGGCCTAAATCACAACTGGAAAATCTACTTTCGGCCCGAAGACGGCCGGGCTTTGGGGCTGCTATGGGACATGGACTACTCATTTGCTCAATCCGTCAATTATGCATCACCCGGGACTGGTTCTTCGACAACGTACAACCTAACCAAGCTACCCAACAACAATCGGCGTTTTTGCCATCACCTGTTCGACATGATGACAACCACGATCAACACCTCATACCTCGCCCCATGGGCCGCACACTACGGCAAGCTCGTGGGTCAGAATTGGAGTGGGGTCGTGGACTATCTCCAGCAGCGAGCAGATTACCTGCGGAGCACGTTGCCACTCGCCACGAGTTTCGCAATTACAAGCAATGGCGGCAGGGACTTCAGTACAACCAACAGCCATGTCACGCTGACCGGCACCGCTCCAATCACGATCAACGACATCGAGCTCAATGGCGCGCGCGTGCCAGTGGTCTGGACCAGCTTGACTGGCTGGTCACTCGCCGCTAGCTTGTTCGCCTCTACGAATGTGTTGGTCGTGCGAGGACTCGATGGCGCGGGTGGCCGCTTGTCAAATGCCGTCGATTCGATCACCGTTTTCAATCTGGGGACGCCAGCGCCGCGGCCCGTAGTCATTAATGAGTGGATGGCTGACAACGCAGGTCCCGGCGGTTTCGCTGATCCCGTCGACGGCCGGTTCCAGGATTGGTTCGAGCTCTACAACCCAAATTCAGTGGCGGTGAACCTGTCCGGATACTGTCTTACAGATGACCTTTCGCAACCGGCCAAGTGGCGGATTCCCACCGATATAGTCATTGCGCCCCGAGGTTTTCTGCTCGTATGGGCAGACAGCGAAACAAACCAGAACGGCCTGTTTGCCGGCGGCGATCTGCACGCCGACTTCCAGCTCAGCAATGGGGGCGAAGATATTGGCTTATTCTCGCCCAATGGCGCGCCACAGCACGCAGTCACTTTCGATCGGCAGATAGAGAATGTTAGCCAGGGTTTGTTCCCGGACGGCGACACCAACGCTTTTCATTCCATGCCCAACTGGACGCCGCGCGCCAGCAACCGGCTATATGAGCCACCAACTCCGCAAGTTGGCGGCGTGACCACGATGTCCGACGGCACCGTCTCCTTCACGGTGAGTTCGACATTGGGGAGGACTTATCGAGTGGAATACAAGGACGACCTGAATGCACTTGAATGGATGGCTCTCGGCGACAACCGCACTGCGCTCGAACCGCGGTTTACCGTTGTGGATACACTGAGCTTGGCGGGCCAGCGGTTCTACCGCGTCGTCCTGCTTCAATGAAGAACGCGGCAGGGTCTATGGGAGCGGCGCTTGCGATCTTGCGGCGAATTTCGCGCGCCTCGCCCGCAGGTCAGCGAGACCTGCCTCGACTTCAGGGCGAGGCATGTCGCCTGCCGAGAGAGCCTCATCGCTCAAGACGCTGGTCCTTTCGTAGAATCCAATCCCGATATCGATCGCATCGAGGTTCTTGGGCGCGGATTCCAGCAATAGAAACAGAGCATCTTCCGCCTTGGCGTACTTGCCGTCGCGCTCGAAGATAATCATCAACGCGTGCTTATCCGGTTGTCACACCTGCTCAATAGGCATAGTTTGACGGCGTGGCTGACGATTCAGAACGAGCAGTTCGGAAGAAGGCTCAGGTGTGACAACCGGATAAGCATTCATCAACGTACTCCACGTGCGCGGAGACACATTGAATGACCTGAGCCGCTGTGCCAACCGCTCAGGCGGTGGGGCGCGTTCGGCCAGTGTGCGGCTGCACACCGCCGAGGCGCACTCCCAGGACCAGATGCACCGACTTGACGAAACAATCTCTACTTTTTCTTGTCCCAGCCCTGTTCCTTGATCATTTGCTCAACGGCGGTTTTTGGCGCGAACGTCG
>JAXDCU010000397.1:0-3849 GCA_034677645.1 Verrucomicrobiia bacterium | reverse complement strand
GTGCAATACGCGCAGCTTTCAAAAACGCTTCCGTTCGGCTCGCGGCGGGCGCGAACGACTCCACGCCTTGATTCTCGCCAAATCCCCCAACGTTCTCGACTTACAGGATTGAAAAGACGCGTCCTACCCACACTATTCTTACCGGGCAATTGCGTTCTAACAGCGAACATGTTTACATATCCGAGCGACTCTTTCAGTCGCCACTCGTCGTCGCCATGAATCGTCTTCGCAAGTACAGAGGTATTGCCATGAAACTCACGCCCTGCGCACTTTCTATCTTGCTGTTGTCAACCTTCGCGCCATCCCGCGCCGCTGAATCTGGACGGCCCAATATCCTCTTCATCTTCTCCGACGACCACGCCCAACACGCCATCTCCGCCTACGGCTCGAGAGTGAACCAGACACCGCACATTGATCGTCTTTCCAACGAGGGCGTGCGCTTTAGTAATGCCTTCGTCGTTAACTCAATCTGCACGCCGAGCCGCGCAACGTTGCTGACCGGGCAATACTCGCATCTGAACGACGTGCCCGTGTTCAACCGTTTCGACGGCTCACGCGACAATGTGGCCAAACGCCTGCAAGCCGGCGGGTATCACACGGGCATAATCGGTAAGTGGCACCTCGGCTCGGACCCAACAGGCTTCGACCGTTGGATTGTTCTGCCGGGTCAGGGCGCGTACTGGAATCCGTCATTCCTCGTTCCCGGCCGCCGCTTCACAATCGAGGGACACTGCACTGAAATCACGACCGGCCTTGGCATCGAGTGGCTCAAAACACGACCCCAGGACAAACCGTTCTTCCTCATGCTGCATCAAAAAGCCCCACACCGCGCCTGGGAACCCGATGAACGAAACAAGGCACTTTTCAAGACCCGAGTGTTTCCGGAACCCGACACTCTCTGGGACGACTACGCCACACGCCCGACCGCCCTGCCGTCCAACAAGCAGACCATCGCTCGCGACCTCACCCGCCGCGATCTGAAGCTAGAACCACCCACCGATCTCAAAGGCCCGGCGCGCAACCAGTGGCTCCAGGAAAAGCCGATGGAACTCACCGTCGATGGCAAGACGCTGACTGGCAATGAACTGGTCCGTTGGAAATACCAGCGTTACATGCAGGATTACTTGGCCTGCGTGCAGGGTGTTGACGATGGCGTGGGCAAGGTCCTGAACTACCTCGACCAGACCGGCCTTGCGAAAAACACCATCGTCTTCTACTCCTCCGACAATGGCTGGTATCTCGGCGATCTCGGCCTGTACGACAAACGTTTCATGTACGAGCCGGGACTTCACGTTCCTCTGATCGCGCGCGGCCCTGGCATCAAGGCCAGTCATGTCGCCGCACAGCTCGTCGCCAACATCGACATGGCGCCCACATTCCTCGACCTGGCCGGTCTCCCAATCCCCGCGTCCATGCAGGGGCGTTCGCTCGTTCCCATGTTGCGCGGCACGGCGCCCGCGGACTGGCGCACTAGCGTCTACTACCGCTACTACCACGACCCCGGCCATCACAACACCGCCGCCCACTTCGGCGTGCGCACCGCAACCCACAAGCTCATCCACTACTGGAAACAGAACGCCTACGAGATGTTCGACCTCACCAAAGACCCCACTGAACAACGCAATCTCCTCTACTCCGAGGCCGACAAGCTGGAACCCGAAATCGCCGCCAAGTTCGCGGAATTGAAAGCGGAGCTCGCCCGTTTGCGGAAAGAATACAAGGACGATGGGCAATACGCCGACCCCGCCACATGGCCAAAGGACAGCTCCGACGGCCCCTTTGAGGGCAAACAACTCGCTGGGACCAAAACCGTCGCCGAAGCCATAAGTCTGAGCGTGCTCAAGTGAAAGTGACAGCAAACTGGTTTGTTCTCCATGAACCGCCTGGTAGGGACCTATTCCACTCGGCCCGTGATCTCGCCCAACGTCGTTAGGACTTCTGCCCGCCGTGAGATGAGCCTGCGCGCAATCGCCATCGCGCTCTTGGCGTGCGTCATGTGCCAGGCTTTGTCAGCGACGGCGACGCGGACGAACATCATCATGGTATTCATCGACGACCGGGGCTATGGCGATTTCTCTTGCTTCGGGAACACGGAAGCCACGACGCCCAACGTGGACAGACTCGCCGCCGAGGGCATCCGTTTCTCCCAGTTCTACGTCAACTCGCCTATATGTTCGGCTTCGCGTTGTGCTTTGACGACCGGCCAGTACCCGCAGCGCTGGCACATCACGTCCTTCCTGAACAATCGCGCCGAGAACGAGCGCCGAGGCATGGCTCAGTGGCTCGATCCCAACGCGCCAACCCTCGCCCGCGTCCTCGGACAACACGGCTACGCTACAGGCCATTTCGGCAAATGGCACCTCGGCGGCCAGCGCGATGTGGCTGATGCGCCGCCGATCTCAGACTACGGCTTTGACGAAACCCTCACGAACTTCGAAGGCATGGGCGCGAAGCTCCTGCCGTTCACGATGAAGCCTGGGGATCAGAAACCCGGCCGCATTTGGGCCGACGCCGAGCGCCTGGGCGGTCCCGTGATTTGGATGCAGCGCTCCGAAATCACCGGCGGTTTCGTCAACGCCGCCATCCCTTTCATCAACCGCGCCGCTGCCGCATCCAAACCGTTCTACGTGAACCTGTGGCCCGACGATGTCCACAGTCCGTTCTGGCCACCAGTAGACAAGTGGGGCGACGGCAGCCGGCGCCGCCTCTACCTCGCCGTGCTTGAGGAGATGGACCGGCAGCTTGGACGGCTGTTCGATCACGTCCGCGACACGCCAAGTCTACGCAACAACACGTTCATCCTTGTCTGCTCAGACAACGGTCCGGAACCGGGCGCCGGGAGCACAGGCCCGCTCCGCGGCGCGAAGGCCACACTTTACGAAGGCGGCACTCGATCGCCGCTCGTCGCCTGGGGACCGGGACTAATCGGACAAGACAAGGCCGGCAAGCACAACGAAATGTCAGTCTTTGCGGCGTTTGACCTCGTGCCGTCGCTCCTTGCCATTGCCGGAGTGCCGAGACCCGCCGATGTGACCTTTGACGGCGAGAATCTCGCGCGGGTCTTGCTTGGCAAACGCGCTGCGTCCCGAAGCGCGCCGTTGTTCTGGCGTCGTCCGCCCGACCGCAAGAGCGCATACGGCATGGGTTCCCTGCCTGACTTGTCCGTGCGCAACGGCGACTGGAAGTTGCTGTGCGACTACGACGGCAGCCACTCACAACTTTACAATCTTGCCACAGACAGAGGCGAAGCGACCAATCTCGTAGCACATCATCCCGACCTCGCCGCCAGTTTCGCACAGTCAGTCGTCGCCTGGCATCGAGGCTTGCCTCCGGACAACGGTCCAGCACTCGGCGCCGCTCGGACCCCCCAGTCCAGATAGGGCGCGACCCCGCGTCTGCGGGGGCGCGCCGCGGACTGTCCGCTGAAGTCTGTACTGCCGACTCCAAGAAAGCGAGACGTACGCACTGGCGTCTGCGTGCGGATTTGGGACTTGCCCTCCCTTTTGACGAGTGCGTAACATGCGCCCGACACTGAGCTGCGGCAGGGACTCTCGCTCACGCGGTGGGTAGTCCAAGCAGTTGTTCTTTCGGCGGGCCGATGTTATCTGTGCTGTGGCTCATATGTGCGGGTTCGAGTCGCACGACCCAGATGAGGTGAAGTGGAGCGGATCGGTGTCGACAAGCAGCGTCGGGTCACGGATATGGCTGGATAGCTCAGATGGTAGAGCAGAGGACTGAAAATCCTTGTGTCGGCGGTTCGATTCCGCCTCCAGCCACCAAACTCCTAGCCCGACTTTCCGACTTATGATGAGGGTTCTGTGGTAAGCGTTTGGAGGTGAACCGGTTGCG
>JAXDCU010000396.1:0-6969 GCA_034677645.1 Verrucomicrobiia bacterium | reverse complement strand
GCGAATCCTCTTTCAGCTCGAAGTCGGTTGCGAGCATGTGGTCAGAGGGTGTTTTCGTCAGAGACAAGGCGGCATTGGTGAGATTGTCTTGGGTTTTCAGCATTGTGTTGGCCGCGTGCCAGCCAGCCTCGATCCATTTCCCGACGCAAACGTTTCGCGCGATGAGGTTGTTTTCGGGCGGCACGCCCTTGAAACCATCGCCGGTGACGGGCGGGCCGGCGGGAGGTCCATAGTGCTGGTCAAGCGATTTCATTTCCGGATACCGCTGGCGATAGAACGCAAGCGGGATGTCTTGGAGTCTGGCGCGCATGGTGTCGTTCACCATGTTCCGCCAGACCGGCGACGTGTCCAGACCGCGTCCGTCGACGCGGACGGCGGGGTCGCAGTCCAAGAAGACGTTGTTTTCCACGCGATGATCGCGTCCACCTCCGATGAACATCGCCCAGTGCACTTTGTGGAACAGATTGCCGAAAACCTCCGTCCCGCTCACGCAATCATCCATGTACACGCCCATTGAGCCCATTCCAACACCGCCGGTGTGATGGATGAAGTTATGGCGGATTCTGTTTCCACGATAAGTGTAGTCGCGGCCAGTGTAGATTGCGCCGACGTCGCCAGTCTCGAGTGCGATATGGTGAATCTCATTGAACTCCATCAAATGATCGTTCCCTCCGAAAAGCACGGCGCAGTGCGGATGGTCATGAATCAAGTTGTTCGACGCCCGCATGCCCACGCCCTGCAAATGCACGGCTGGCACATAGCATTTCGACCAGCGACCCTGGCGCCGGAAGTGGCAGTTCTCAACATAATGTCCAGCCGGGGTCAGTGTCTTTCGATCGCCGCCAGACAACGACACGCCGCCGTCACCTGTGTCGAGCACGTCGCAGCCGACCACGCCATGCCCGGCGCCGCCGGTGACGACAACGCCACTGTTGCCGATGTTGCGAATGAGACAACCGGCGACGCGATTCGAAGAGCCTCCGCGAATCTCCACCGCGTTGCCACGCGTGGCTTCCAGGCCAATCCCGAGGAAAGTAACGTGCGAGACATCGACGAGACGGATCAACGGTTGGTCAAGCAGAGAGATCAACGCCGTGGCGAGTCCGTTGCGGCGGGGCGCCGGGGCGGCGACATTGCTGGCGCCACCAGTGAGAACTCCGGCTTTGGTGTTTGGAGGCCAGAAGTAGAGCAAGCCGCTCTTGCGGTCCAGGAACCATTCGCCCGGCTGGTCGAGTTCCTCCAGGATGTTCAGGAAGTGGAAGCGCTGTCCTTCGCGAAAACCGTAGTTGCCATGCGGCGGCGCGGTGCGCACAAGCCGTTGCTCAAGGTCGAGCGACGCAACTTTCTCGTAGGAGTTGGCCCAGTCGTACGCCCAATAACCGTGGACCCAGACATCGTCCGCATCGCGCCAGCGACGCGGCCGATCGCCGGAGAAAAGGAATCCGCCTGGCAATTTGCCGAGTCTGCCCCCGTGCTCGTCGGGTCGATCGGAGTCGGAGGGGTATCCGGCGATGATGGCGAATTCGCCTTCGTTAGGCCAGCGCGCCAGTGTTGTTGGGCGATTGTCATAGAACAGCTCGCAATTAGCGACGGCCTCGGCCCGTCCGAATCCTCGTGATTTCATTTGGCCGAAATCGGTGATGCCCAGGGCCCGCAGGTCGAGCTGAACGACGTGTTCGCGCGCATTCTCGTCGAGGCGACTCAGGATCATCGCATCAACAACAGGCGCGAATCCTGTCAGGACTCGCCCGCCCAAAAGGCGCGCCGCTTTGTTTTCAAGCGTCCGCCAGACAACTGGCGAAGCCGGCGTGCCAGAATCTCCCTCCGTCAGCTCAAGAGCGTTGGTGCGGACATAATCGCCGCCGTGCAGCCAGATAGTGAGGCCGCCCTGGGGAAGCGAGCCGCTCCGCTTGAGTTCTCGCACAGCGTCGCGGGCGCGCTCGAGAGACGCGAACGGACTGGAGCTGGCGCCTCGGTGTGCATCGGAGCCGGTCGGAGCCACATGGAAATCGGCGCGACTACTGCCTGCTGTCAGCAGGATCGCGGTCAGTATCAACGAGAATCCGTGAGGAGAAGGACGGATCACGGATGAGTCCGCAATGGTTGGGCTGAGTTGCGGAGGGCTGGGGGTGATCGATTCTCGCCTGGCTGAACGGACGCAGTGATGACGAGTCATGTGGTGAAGGTTGCCAGCGTGAAGGCTTTCGTCAAGTTCATGGGAGGTAGGTTTCGCTTTCTAGAACGCATTGCGACCATGAACCGCGGAGGGCAGCGCTCTATCGCTGCCCAAACATCCGGAAGGGAACCGCTCCGTCGGTTCCCGAATGTCAAAGCATTGACGTAGCAATGCCCTCCGATTGCCAGTTGATGGGGAACGTCGATGTTCGACTGCACACGCATGAGGGCCATGAACCCGGTAGAGACGCGTTCCACCGCGTCCCCGTTTCTTGGGTGCTATCAGGGAGCGAGTGGAATCTCCACGAACGCGGTTGTCGGCTCACAGGCGCGGCTGTGGCGAGCGAGGCAAACACCTTTGGGGCGAGCGTCAGTGTGTTGGTTGTGGGGCAGGTTTGTGTTGCCGTTGTCACTCGCGGCAATAAAGAAAAGCGCCCGCGCGCTTGAGCGCACGGGCGCATGAAATCGTTGGAACCGGTTGACCGTTTATCGTGGTCGGGCGTAGTCGAATCCGGGAGTATCCTGGCCGGTCACGCTAGTGGGCGGCGTGCCACCCTTCTTGCGTTGGATGATGACCGGGAGTCCCATGCTTGCCTGACTGGAACTCTCGACTGTTGGGATGGCAGCTTTCTCGGTTGGGACCGCTGCGGCAACGGCCTCGCTTGTCATGGCAGCCGCCTCGGGCACGGCCAGCATAACGCGTTCAGCAACATCGGGGGCAAGCTTGGGATAAGACTTGGCGACGACTGATGCCACTTCAGGAGCACATTGTCGCGCGCCCAATGCAGCGGCGCACGCCAAGCCAATGCTGTCGTGTGGGAGCAGCTTGGCGGCTTTGGCTGCCACTTTGGCTGCCAAGGAAGGGCTGAACCTCGATATCGATGACACAACGGACTTTGTGGCCGCAGGATGTTTCTGAGCGACGAACTCAACTGCTGCAAGAGCCACAACTTCACGATCTTCGACGCTGGCTTGGCTGACAAGCCGCACCGCCTTGGCTGCCATTTCGGGAACAGGAACGCCGCTCATGGCCTTCTTGGCTGCCGCTGTTTGCGACTCAACGCTAGCCAGCGTTTGCGCGGAAATGATAACAGCCGACCCTGCAAGAACAAGGGCCAGAACCCAATTTAGATGCTCCCTTTTCATAGGCACAATTGTCTTACCAAAGTAACTCGGACCAAGAACTAGCACAGGAACACACAGGCCGTCAACACATTTTTCGCCTTAAATGCGATTATTTGAGAATCCGGCCACTGGGACGTCCGCCTTCTACGAACGGTTGCTATTGCGCTACTTGCTGGTAGTGTCCGGCCCATCGTGGTGTTGCCATACCCGGACAACAAGAATTTCGAAGCTGCTTGCGGCTGGCTGATGCTTGGAGACACGGCGTCCGCGCTCTCTGAGCTAGGCCGGATAACGGGGGCACACCGTTTGGACCCCGTTGTGCTTGAGCTGGAATGGGAAATCCGTTCCAAGAGTGGGGAGTGGGCGATGGCATTTGATATTGGGGAGCGGCTAGTGCAAGCGGCGCCCGAGCGTGTGGGAGGATGGGTTCTGCGGGCGTACGCGGCGCGCCGGATGCCCGGGGGCGGTCTGGATTGTGCGTGGTCGATGTTGCATCCAGCGGCTGAGCGATTTCCGCGAGATTTTTTGATTCCGTACAATCTCTCCTGCTATGCCGCGCAACTGGGTCGCCTCGATGAAGCTTGGCAGTGGTTTCAGCGCGCGACTGATTTGGGTGGTAAGGCTGTAGTGCTTGGTATGGCAAGAACGGACCCCGATCTGGAGCCGATTCGGAATCGCTTGAGAGGGGAAGAACGCGCGAGCGGAACCGAGACGCCAGATTGAGCGCGAATCTGTCGTGATCGGGACAAAGCGCGATTGCCATGACGTGACATTCGGACTAGAACCTCGCAGCGCGGCATAGCATGCGGACTTTGTACAACGTTCTCTTTTGGGTTGTGTTCTTGCTGAGTGCGCCATGGTACTTCGTGAGAATGTGGCGGCGAGGCAACTGGCGGGAGGGCTTTCGCGAGCGGTTTGGGCTTTACGGCGCGAAAGTCAAGCACGCCGTCACGAACCGTCAAGTGCTCTGGATACATGCGGTCAGCGTGGGTGAGGTTAACTTGTGCGCGCAACTGATACGCGCCCTTGAGCCACGTCTGCCGAACCTGAAGGTTGTTGTCTCAACGACGACGACGACCGGCATGGGCGAGTTGCACAAGAGGCTGCCGTCGCATATTCTCAAAGTCTACTATCCGCTGGATTTCCGATGGTCGGTTTCGCGTGCCTTGTCGGCGGTCCATCCGGACGCCGTGGTTTTGATCGAGTCGGAGATTTGGCCGAATTTCCTATGGCGACTGCGAGCGCGGCGCACGCCGGTGTTTCTTGTTAACGCGCGTCTTTCGGAGCGGTCATATCGTTGGCGGCGACGGCTTGGTTTTTTGTTCCGTCCGTTGTTTGGGAGTCTCAAGGGTGTAGGGGCGCAAAGCGACAAAGACGCCGCTCGGCTGCTCAAGCTTGGGTGTCGCCCTGAAGCTGTTCACGTGATGGGCAGTCTCAAGTTCGACTCAGCGAGGCTGGATGACCGTCGGCTTGTGGACGTACCGGCCCTGCTCCGACAGATCGGCGTGTCGGAGTCAGCGCCTCTGCTGGTGGGCGGGAGCACGCACGCCGGAGAAGAAGCGGTGTTGGCGGAGGCGTACATGAGCCTGCAGACTCGGCATCCGGATTTGTTTCTGGTCATCGTGCCCCGGCATTTCGAGCGCGGGAAGGAAGTCGGCCATGTGCTCGAGCAACGGGGCGTGAAGTTCGTCTACCGGCGAGAGATAACGTCGGCCACACGCCTGGCTCCAGGCTCAGTTCGATGTCTCCTGGTCAACACCACCGGCGAGTTGAAGTACTTTTACGAGCATGCCACGGTTGTCTTCGTCGGCAAAAGCCTCACGGCTCAGGGCGGGCAGAACCCCATCGAGCCGGGCGCTCTTGGCAAGGCGATGGTCTTCGGGCCCAACATGCAGAACTTTGCCGCCATTGCCGAGAGTTTCGTCAGCAACGGCGGAGCCGTGCAGATACGCGGTGCGAGCGAACTGGCGCCGTCGATCGACGCGCTCCTGTGCGATCCGTCACGGCGGGAGCAACTGGGGCGGAACGCGATGAAGGTTGTGAAATCGAACACTGGCGCCGTCGATCGCACGGCGACGATGATCATCGAGCACATCGCGCGCGAGGAAGACAGCGACAGGTCGATCGATGGGGCTGAAAGCCGCGGCGCGGACGAGAAGCTGGCGACGGACGCGCCGGGCGAGCGGCGGCGTTGAGGAAGTGTCCGTTTTTCTCAGAGCAGTTTGGCGAGCAGTTCGTCGTTTGTGCGATGTTTCTTCAGAGCCGCCTGGAGCGTCTCCATCGCTTCCACGGGTTGGAGGTCGACCATCATTCTGCGGAGCTTGCGCACGGCCTCGATCTGGTTCTTTGGGAAGAGCTTCTCTTCCTTGCGGGTGCCGCTCTTGGGGATGTCGATTGCCGGGAACAGGCGTCGGTCGGCGAGCTTGCGGTCCAGGACCAGTTCCATGTTTCCGGTGCCCTTGAACTCCTGGAAGATGAGTTCGTCCATCCGTGAACCGGTGTCGACAAGGGCGGTGGCTACGATGGTGAGGGAGCCGCCTTCCTCGATCTTGCGGGCGGCCGCGAAAATCTTGCGGGGGATTTCGAGCGCTCGCGCGTCCACGCCGCCGGTCATCGTGCGTCCGCTCCCACCGTGGACGCTGTTGTAAGCGCGGGCGACGCGCGTGATGGAATCCAGCAACACGAACACGTCCTTTTTTGATTCGACCATGCGGCGGCAGCGTTCGATCATGAACCTGGAGAGCCTGACATGCGTCTCGAGGTCCTGGTCGTTGGATGACGCCACAACCTCAGCCTTGACCGACCGCTGGAAGTCAGTGACTTCTTCGGGCCGCTCGTCGATGAGAAGCACGAGCACGTGCACGTCAGGGTGGTTGGTGGTGACGGCATTGGCTATCTGTTTGAGGATGGTTGTCTTGCCAGTGCGGGGTGGGGCAACTATCAAGCCGCGTGTGCCCCTGCCGATTGGCGTGACCAGGTCGATGATGCGCGTTTCGAGCAGTTCTGAAGCAGTTTCGAGGTTGAACTTTTCGAACGGGTCGATGGTCGTGAGATTCTCGAATCGCATCGACTTGGTATACTGCTCGAATGGCATGCCGTTGACATCGAGCACCTCTCGCAACTGTGGGCTACTGCCACGGTGTGGGGGCTGCAGCCGCCCACGCACGTAGCAGCCCTCGCGAATGTAGTTTCGCTTGATCGCGTCTGGCGTGACAAAGATGTCGGTGGGTTTGGGCTGAAAATGGCTCTCCGGCGTTCGGAGGAACCCGAAACCCTTCTCGGAAATCTCCAGGTATCCAGCCCCTGTTTCGGGCACGTTGGTCGTGTTGCTCATACTTGCTTTCGCCCTTGCGAGCACGTGTGTTAAACCGCACGCGGTTGCGACAAAACCGCCGACCGCACACCGCGCGACTTCGGGAGCGGCGACAGCCTGAAGAGGTTCCTCGAACCGTTGTTAGGCCGATCGCCAAAACCTATGACGAGGTCTAACTAAACCCAAACGCCCGGCAAATCAACTCTTTTTTGCCCGGTTTCCTGAATCCGTAGGACGCGTCTTTTCAATCCTGTAAGTCGAGAACGTTGGGGGATTTGGCGAGAATCAAGGCGTGGAGTCGTTCGCGCCCGCCGCGAGCCGAACGGAAGCGTTTTTGAAAGCTGCGCGTATTGCAC
>JAXDCU010000395.1:0-3943 GCA_034677645.1 Verrucomicrobiia bacterium | reverse complement strand
TGGAAGCCGTGGCGGACGCGTCCGTGACGGTCGTCAAACCCGTTCTCTCGGTTGTCTGCCAGACGCCTCCCGAAAGGACTGTCGCCGAAATCAATGCGACGTTCGCGCAGTTCATCAACCGTCCATTCGAGGTGTGCTGGGAGGTGAAGAACTCTGGAACCGCTTCTTCGGCCAACACACGCCTGGAAGTGCCGATCCCGGCGGGCTTGACGCTCCACTCAGCGACTGAAGGAGCCACAACAACCGGCAGCAAAGTCAGTTGGGACCTTGGCGCGCTTGCGCCCAACGCCGCAAAGAGGGTATGCGCGACATTCACCGCGGCACAAGGTGGCAGCTATGCGTTTGAGGCATCAACGGTCGGCGCTTGCGCGGACGTCGCCAGAACCGCTTGCAGCGTGACTATCCAGGGCGTGAACGCGATCTTGGTCGAGGTTGTGGATGATCCAGACCCGATCCAGGTCGGAGAACAGACAACATATACAATCAGAGTGACCAACCAGGGTGGCGGCTTGGATTTGCTGGACGTCGCGGTGAAAGCGATCATGCCGAGCGGAATCGATGCCGCCTCGGCCTCAAACGGCGGCCAGATAAGCGGCAAAACCGTGACATGGGCGCCGGTGCCTGCTCTGGCTCTGAAGCGCACTCTCACGTACACGCTGGTCGGCAAGGCAGTCGCAGCGGGTGACCAACGCCTCGAAGTCCAGGTCACGACTCGCGGCCGCCAGACGGCAATTACCGAGCTCGAGTCGACTACGACCTACTGAAAACAACAGGGTCAAGTCTATACAATTAGCAATTCGTGGCCCGCAACGGCTGGATGCGCGTACGGGCCCGGGGTCCAAGTATTGATTTTGTGAGGAGCCGTTTCACGCTCCTCGTGTTCTTGTTGTTTGTCAGTTGTAGAGACGCGACCCCATTGCTTCCCCACGCGGAGACAAGTCCAAGGAAGCTTGATTTCCGCCGGTCTTGGTGCGACAATACTTTCCCATGGGAACCGGAAATGCCGTCCCTCGCGGATCGTCAGTCTCCTCCCGTTCGTCGGCGTTCACGCTGATCGAGTTGTTGGTCGTCATAGCGATCATCGCGATCCTCGCCGGAATGCTCCTGCCGGCGCTTGGCAAAGCCAAAACCAAAGGCCAGGGAATCGCCTGCATGAACAACCTCCGCCAGCTCCAATACGCTTTCACGATGTACCCCGGCGACAACAACGACTTCCTCGTCAAGCCCGGAAACAGCGGCACCGAGCAGTACGCCTGGGTCCAGGGCTGGCTCGACTTCAACCCCGCCTCCACCGACAACACTAATACGTCTCAACTCCTGGACCCAAGAAAGGCCGCATTCGCCCCTTACGTTCCCTCGGCGGCGGTGTACAAATGCCCCGCGGACAAAAGCACAGTCAAGATTGGCGGACGAATTCTCCCGCGCGTGCGCAGCATGGGCATGAGCCAGGCAATCGGCGGACCCGGTCCGTGGCTGCCGGCCGCCCCCGGCATGCACGACCCGCAGACGCGCTACAAAGTGTTCATCAAGGCATCCGATCTCGACAACCCCGGCGCCGCCACCGTTTACGTGTTGCTCGACGAACACCCCGACAGCATCAACGCGGGCGGCTTCGCCAACAAAATGGTCGAGAATCTGGCAAATTCATACATCGTCGATTACCCGGCCAGCTATCACAACGGCGCCGCTGGCATTTCGTTCGCCGACGGCCACGCTGAGATAAAGGTATGGCGTGACCCTCGCACCATCCCGGTCCCGAAATACAACAATAGCCTCCAGCTCGGCGTCCTTTCTCCAAACAACCGGGACATGGCCTGGCTTTCAGACCGCACGACGGTGCTCAAAGACGGCCAGCGATAACAACAAACGTCCGCTGGAGTAGCGGCCTCAGTTGAATCGGAAACGAATCGGAAACGGCGCTCCGACCAAGACGCCTATTTCATCGCAGCCCAAACGCGGTGGACATCGTCGTGGTCGTCGAGGGCCTGCAAAAACTCGCCAACTTCGGCGTGCTGGGTTTCGCTCAGTTCAGTCAGTTGTTTTGGCACGTAGCCGAGTTCGCTGGTGACGACTGTCCAGCCGTTTTGCGCGAGCCATCTCGAGACGGTGTGGAGAACCGTCCGGTCGCAAACGAAGCGCGCGCCCGCCACGCCTTCTGGGATGTCATCGTTCTGGTCCCGGGTGAGGGCTTCGACCTCGTTGGCGCCTGCTTCGATCCCCGCTGCTTCAAGATCCGCTCTTGGATCGGGATGATGCGCCTCGACGATGCCCACGTAGTCAAAGAGGAACTTGTTGCTGCCGGCGTTTCCGAGCTGGCCTCTCTTGAAAAGATTGCGCACCTCAGGCGCGGTCCGGTTCACATTGTCAGTGTACACCTCGACAATCACGGGAACTTTGTGCGGAGCGTAGCCCTCGAACACGACGTGTTCCATCGCCAGCTTCTCGTCGCCGATCCCGGCGCCACGCTTGATCGCGCGCTCGATGATGTCGCGCGAGACGCTCTCTTTGCGCGCCTTCTCGATGGCAGCGAAGAGCCGCGCGTTCATCGCGGGGTCAGGTCCACCCATCTTGGCGGCCACGGAGATTTCGCGGACGAGTTTGCTGGTGGCACGGCCTTTCTTGAGACCGGCTACCAGCCGCTTGGCATGCAACCATTGGCGACCCATGTCCGACAGGATAGCAGAGAGGCAATGGCGCTTTCAAACCTTGCGTGGGAGGAACGGCAAAAGACGCAACCTAATCCCCTCGTCACCGCGGCATCAGCGCGAACACACCCCAGCCCAGGTATTCACGAGTGTAAGCGGCGTAGCGCTCGGGTTCGGAGGTCAGTTTAGCTCGAACCTCTTTCGCGAACTCGTCTTCGGGATTGGCTTCAAGCCATCGACGCATGGTGAGCCATTTGGCCGCCTCGTATCTGTCCCAGCCGTCTTGGTCAGCCAGAACCATTTCAACGACGTCGTAACCAAGATGGCCGAAAGACGCGAGAAGTTCTGGAAGCGTGAGGAAGTCAGAAATCGAGTTGGCAAGACACCCCTTGGCAACATCTTCCGTCGGCGGCAACTGCCGCCAGTAGGGCTCGCCGATGAGGATGATCCCTCCGGTGCGCAGGCTCCGCGCCAGAAGCTCAATAGTGCCGGCGACTCCCCCGCCGATCCAAGTGGCGCCGACACAGGCTGCCACACTGACCTTCTCGTCAGAGACATAGCCGGCTGCATCGCCGTGGATGAACTTGACTTGATCGGCGACACCGAGTTCTTCAGCACGGAGTCTCGCTTGCTCGGTGAACAACTGGCTCATGTCGATGCCGATGCCGATGACACCGTGATCCCGTGCCCAGGTGCACAGCATCTCTCCCGAACCGCTGCCGAGGTCGAGCACTCGGGCCCCCGATTCGAGACGCAGCGCCGTGCCGAGAGTGGCGAGCTTTTCGGGTGTGATCGGGTTGTGGATGCGGTGAGCACTCTCAGTGATGTTGAAGATTCGTGGGATGTCCATTGTGGAAAAGCTCCTTACGTGTGTGAGTAGATTCGGGCACGGCCTAACGATCCGGTTCAGGCACGCCGAACCAATGCTGCTCGACTGCCAACCACCTGTACCGCCACAGTTCTTGAGTGACGCCGGAAGACGCGATCCCGGCCTTGCCTCCAGCCGGTTGGTTCGACGAGTTGATATCGCC
Source organism: Verrucomicrobiia bacterium (assembly GCA_034677645.1). Classification (GTDB taxonomy): domain Bacteria; phylum Verrucomicrobiota; class Verrucomicrobiia; order Limisphaerales; family J093; genus JAAYVR01. The sequence goes on along the minus strand of JAXDCU010000395.1, from coordinate 267 downwards.
TACTGGACACCGATGCCGCGTCTGTGTCAATCGCTTGCCATCACTCAGCCGCCACCGGATGCTCTGCGTGCTCAGCGCCTCCGCGGGCCCCATCTCATCGCGCAGAGCACGCGGAGGAGTCTCTCATGCAATTCAATCATTGCCTACTCCTTCACTCACCTCTAGCGATCATCTTCCCCCCGATTCGCCTTTGCGCCTTTGCGGGAGCATCTCTGTCCTCAGTAGGGGAGAGAGTCCGCGAGCAAGAGAGTGCATTTCAGAAGAGCC
>JAXDCU010000394.1:0-5406 GCA_034677645.1 Verrucomicrobiia bacterium | reverse complement strand
CAGATAGATCGAGTAGTTGCGGATGTTACACTCGGTTATCATCCTGAGGACGTCCGGCCACACAGCAGCGTGCAGCTTTTTGTATTCGTCGATTTTGCCATCTTTCAGGCCGATCACCATTCCGTAGCGTTTCATGGGTTGTTTTCTCCTCGATACTATCTATTCGCAATTGAGCACATCCACATTTTCCCCGGCGTTTCTTGCGCAGCCTGTAGAAGCGATCGTCATCATGCGCCAAGATCGAATTCGCCGAGATGAAGCGGGTAATGACCGTATTCGCGGACCAACTTGACGATGTAGTCGTAGGTCTGACCTGAGACGGCGCTGGTGACGGAATGATCCGACTGGAAGATGTAGCCGCCACCTTTCGCGGCATTCAGTTTCCGCAGCACTTCGCGTCTTATGGCATCTCGGTCGCCAGTCTCCCAGACCTGGATGTCGCTGTTCCCGCAGAAACCCATGCGATGGCCGTATTGTTTGCGGAGTTCGACGACGTCCATGCCGGCTTTTGCTTCAAGTGGGTTGTAGGCATCCACGCCGATCTCAATGTAGTCCGGAAAGATGGCCTTCACGTTGCCGCAGCCATGGTAGATTACTGGCAGTCCCCCGGTGTGAACGGTCTCGACAACGCGCGCCACCCAAGGTTTAAAATATTTTCTCCAGTAGGCTGGCGCCATGAACGTGCACTTCTTGTAGGCCACGTCGCCCCAGATTACAAATCCGTCAAGCAGTCCGGCGCCAGCGGCGAGTTCGGCTTTTGCCATCTCCAGGTAGAACTCGCCAATGCGGTTGATCACGGCGCCCATGCGCGAAGGAAACTCAGCTATCCACGTCATTGTGTTAACCTGTCCGACCAGGCGCGTGAGGCACTCGCTGGCTTCAATGATGCTGCCGTACACCGCGAAATCCGGGCGCAAGGATTCCACCGTTTTGACCCATGGTGGCGTGTTGCGCTGGAAGCCGTCGCCCACGCCGGCGATCTGGTTGTCCCCGCCCGATGAGAACCTGCGGGCGTCGGAGGGATCGTCGAACACCGCCTGTTCCAGCTTCTCGAACGTGTCCGTTTCCCACGAGGTCGTCTCAGGCATGGGATGGCCGAAATGCTTGCGCATGACCGCGCCGAAACCGGTTTTCACGGCGACTTCATCAGCCGTCTCTCTCAGGGTTTGAAACGGGCGTATCCACGGGTCCATGTTAGGCATGGTCACGATCCAATCCAAGTCATAGTGAAAGTAAGGATTTGCATCTCTCGGCAGCGCCAAATCGCGACGCCAGCGCTCTGTAAAACCGCTCCAGAAGAAATCGCTGATTGGGACGCGGTCAGGCTCCTGATGGCAGAGCGTCTTATTGATTCGCGCGAGCTTCTGCAGCGCGCACTTGTTGCGTCCGGCCGCGTTGCAGGCCATGCCGATTGTCTCGAACATGATTTTTCCCTATTGGTGGACGGTTTCCGGGCGATGTAGGTCAGCGGAACATGCGCGATCGGGTGGGACGATCTCGCCAAGCGAACGGTTTGGTGCTGGCCGGCCGCTTTGGGTCGGATCGAAAACAGGCTGGGAAGGAACGTTCACGGGATTATCGAGACACGCCTGTCCGCCACTGCCTTCGGCCCCTTTGCCGGTGGTTATCACGCAAAGCCAAGCGCCATCATCGGTTCTTACAATACAGGGCTGGTCCGCATATCGCTCGCTGGGAATGGCCCTGCCGTTGCTGATGTAGCGGGGGTCGGGAATGGCACAGGCAGCGGCGAAGCCACAAATGCCGCCGCGGAAGACAAACAAGACAACCAAGACAAACAAGAACGTCACGCCGCTGAGACGCACGGTTCTGCAAAACCTCAGCGAGCGGAAGTGGGATGACTGGAGTGGTTCAGACGCCCGAGGCGATCGCCGCATGTCGAGAATGGAACTCATTTCATGAGTCGGACTGGCCCTATCAAGCCGGATGGTAACAAAGGATCGCTGGGCTTGAAAGGGCGGTACGTGGTTTGGGTGTACTTCGGTTCGCTCGATGCGGCGTCGCCGATCATCCTGTTAGGCCACAGGTTTGCGACTTTTATTTCAAGCGTGTTATTCTTGGCTTGCACCGCGTCGCTTATGTCGACTCGCCACGGCGCTGTCCAAGCCACGCCGCAATCGGCGCCATTGACTCGCACGCGAGCGATTACGTACACGCAGCCGACATCGAGATAAAGCCGCGGACCGCCTGGATTGCACGAGGGCGGGAGATCGAAGGTGGTACGATAAGTGGCGATGCCGGAGTAGTGCTTGAGACCAGCTTCGGGACGCCGTGTCCAGTCTGACAATTCCTCAAACCTCACTCGATCCGGGGCGCCCATGGTAGGATCGAATGAGACGTCCCAGGCGGAATTGAAGGTTGTTACCTCAGTGAGCTGGGCAAAGTTCGACAAGGCGCCGTTCGATCGTGAGACGATGAATCTGGGCTTTGTTGGGAAGACAACGAAGTAGCTCTCGAACGGCTCGAAGCGCAGGGGAATTCTTGTCGTGTCACCCGCGCGCGTGAACTCCGGCAGTGACCGGATTTGACCGTTGAGCGGGTCCCAGAGTTCGGGCGAACCCGCGTCGATCCTGAATACCGCGCTCGTTTCGACGACCTGGTCGGAGCGATTGGCGACGAAGTAGATGTCGCGGCCTTCCGCGCAACGATGTGTGTAGCGAAGCGGGCCGGGCGAAGTGAAATCCTCTGGCACGACCGCGTCACGGAGAATGGCGGAAGTGAGGTCGTAGTGCGGATAGAACTCGCGCTTGACTTCGGTCAATGGGGGCGACTGTGACGGATCGGCGGCGCTCAGAGCCTGACCCCAGATTAGCTTGCCATTTCCCCAGGCGCGCGAGGCGTGTCCGGCGGGCGGGCGCAGGCTTCCCCAGATCGACTCGGCTTGGCGGGCCAGTTCACGGTCGCAATCGGGGAAACCGAGCAGACTGGGCGATTTGCGTGGCGGGTTGCCGACAACGGTAGCGCCGGCTTTGAGCAAGGATTCGATCTTGCTTAGCAGCTCGGGTGTCATGGTTTCGGAGTTTGGCAGGACGAGAAGTCGATATGCCGCGCCGCCGGGGAATACGATTTGTCCGGCCTTGACCTGTGCGAGCTTAATGAGCGCGCGGGCTGAGCAGCCGTCGAAGTTATATCCGCGTCTGTCAAGCAGTGGACTCGTGCCGGAAAAGGCGGATGCGGGTGGTTGGAACACGTTGGGGGCCCCTTCCGGCATAAGGTACAGCGTATCCGCGACAGCGCGGCCCTGACGAAGCAGGTGTTGGCAGCGAGCGATGTAGCGGTGGTAGGGTCGGACCATGGGCCACCAGGTTTGGCCGCGGTCCCAATGGACGCCATAGGGGCCCATCACCATACCCGGGTGACCTTCGTCGGGTTTGTGAGCGAATGTGTGGTAAGTCAAGCGATTGATGCCAGTGGCGAAAGCCCAATCGCCCTGGTTTTTCAACGCACCGGGATAGAACTTCCAGTCCTCTCCTGGAGCCCCAGTGAATGCTTCAGCCCCGACTATTTGTCGGCCCATCACATGGGCGATGGAAGCCGATTGGTGACAACTGTAGGCCGTGTCGAAGCCGAGACTCCAGAATTCACACATCGGCATGTCAGCCACCGCGCCCAGGTCGAAGTCGTTTGCTGGATTCATGTCGTAAGGCTCGATCGAGAGGGTGAATCCGTGTTTGCGCCCGAGCTGCTTTAGGTGTTCGGCATGGTTTTCGATAACGAGCTCCTGAGCCGTCGCGCGCAGGTCCCAAAGAAACCGCTCGCTATGTTCGCGGCTTCCCACAACGTATCCCACGTAGACCGGATAGAACGGTAGGGGATCGTACCCGCGTCTTCTCCTGAATTCGTCGCGCAGTTTTGGCGACCAGTTCTGGGCGCCCATTTCCCAACTGTCGATATGGAGCATTGTCCAGCCTTGCGAACGCTGGCGGGTCCCGACTTTGTTCAACAACCTGCCCACATACTCGTCGAAGTGAGCGTCGAGGGCGGTGCTGTCGAACTTGTCGCACTCGAAGCCAATGGCGGGGTCGGGCGCCGGGCGGGTGGAGGCTCCGTTGTTTCGGGAGACGAAGCGCAAGACGGTCCATTTGCCCATCGGCACCTGCCAGTCGAGTGTTCCGTCAGGATTCAGTTTTTCGGTCAGATCGAGTACTTGATCGAGGGGAATGGTTGAGCCTGGAGGGTCGGTCGGATAGTCAGCCGGCGCTTCGATGCGGGGTTTGACATTAGGCTGGGAGGAGAAAGGCGCGCGATAGACCAATGCCTTTTCGTCGATTTCCGGAATAATCGTTGGCACAGGCGGCGTTGGGAACGCGAGGACCGCGACGTTGCTGAAGAAGTTCTCCCATTCAGCCCGCATTTTGGGGGGCACATCGCCGAAGAACGGCTGGCGCGGCCGCGCCACCGGGAGTCTGCCCTCGAACTTGGCGGGCCCTTGCGCCTCGGTCTTGCTGGCGACCAAATGTTGCATCGATTGCTCAGGTTTGACCCACGGGCCGCCGCTGCCAGTCCAACCCGGTCCCGATCCGAGCATGATTTCGATGCCGAGTCTTTCCGATTCTCGCACGGCATGGACGAACAGGTCCTGCCATTGTTCGCTGAGGAAACCGACTGGTCCGCGTGGCACGCCAATGTCGACTTCGAGGAACACCAGGTGCCCCAAACCGGCGGCCTTCATGGATTCGAGGTCCCGCGTCATACCGTTGCGCGAGAGATTGCCGTCCATGAAGTACCAGTAGACTCCCGGCCGCGCTGAATCGGGCGGGTTTAGGAAGGACTTCGGCAGGTCGTCCTCGCCGAGAGCAGCGCAGTTGACCAAACACAATGCCAGAGACAGGGCAGGACTCAGTTTAGACCCACGCATCGCACAGATCAGCCCGGACCTCGGGGAAATCTCGATGTCCGAGGTCGGCCTGCCGCAGTATCGATGACTTTTGGCACCATGTACAGTCGTGGCGGGTGTCGACACCAGCGTCAGACAGGAGCCAGAGTGTCGGAGAAGCACTTGAGCAATTCGCGTTTGCCGGTCTTGGCGAGATCGCGAGCGAGGTTTACTTCGATGCGTGCGCGCAGTGCGAGAGGCAATTCGCTGACGATGAGGTGATTGATCTCCTTTGGTGCTGCCAGCCAGATGTCTTCGGCGGCGGCCGCCCGCGCGATCCGCTTGATGTGGCCGGATATTTGCCTGACGAGCCTGCGTTTGTTCTCAAGCCGCAGGCTGTGATCGTCAGCCATTGGCGCGCCCCAGTTATGCTGAGAACGCAGGGCTCGACGGCCCGCGAAATCAGTGACCTTGTCGCCCACGCGGCGGTGAGCGTCTTCGATCTGGATGGTCTCGATCAACTCCAGCCTGGGCGTGCCTTTTGGCGTTGAGGTGCGGAGGTATGCATTAAG
>JAXDCU010000393.1:0-2771 GCA_034677645.1 Verrucomicrobiia bacterium | reverse complement strand
ACTGGCGCCTTGGCGGTTTTGGTGGTGGCTAATTGGCGCGCCTCGATTGCGACGAGGATAGGGACATTGGTGCCGCTGCTTATCGCCGTGACTTTGGTCGGCTACCTCGGCTGGAACCAGTACAAGGCTGGGTTACTGAACGCATTCAAGGACGATTTGGGAGACCGACTGGAAATCTACGAGAATGCCCGACTCATGGCGATCGAACACCCCATGTTCGGGACCGGGCCCGGGACGTTTGCGGACGTGTACAGCCTGTATCGCGCGAACCTCGGTGACGACCCGGCTGCTTACGCCCACAATGATTGGTTGCAGGCGCGAATCACATTCGGCTGGATCGGCCTGGGGCTGCTTCTTCTTATGCTTGCCCACGCGGTCGTTCGCTGGTGGATTCGAGACGGCATCGAGTGCCGATGGGACTTGGTTGTCATGTTATGGTTGGCCATGGCGGGCTGTCTCTTCCACGCGCGTTTCGATTTTCCGTTCCAGATTCAGGCTATTCTTCACCTGTTCGTGACGTACTGCTGTGTCTGCATGTGTCTCGGGCGCAAGGCGTGATTGCCCGTCACTATCGGCCATGCATGTCGCCATCCATGCTCAATGGCGAGAGTCAGTCGCATCGGGTACGGCGGATTCCACCTGCAAACCGCGCGCGTTCGCGAACTCATGGTGCACGTGCACGACCGTGCCGGGATGACCTGGCCAAATCAGTCGCCAATCCTCATCGTCCACATTCCGCGAGGCGCGTTGGTCGTGCCTGCGCCAACCGTATCGACAATTCGGAGAGTGGCCACGTGGCCGTCGTGAAATAGATAGTTGAATCGCCGGGCATGCAGTCCGTAGGTTGTCTCACCCCATTTCTGCCGGCCGCCAGTGACGATTTGATAAGGGCTCTGGTCCTGACTCGATGGCGGACCAGTTGGGCCCATGCAGAAGGAGGGCCAGTCGTTGCCCGCGATGTTGCCCCCTTCGGGTTGTTCAACCAACAGCAGCGTCCCCGCCGGGTCCTGGACCACGCTTTCCTTGAAGCCGCGCGCGTCCCAGTCCGGCAGCGCCCCCGGCTCGGAGCCGCGGAGGTTGTAATAGACCCCAACCCCGTATTCTGGCGCGGGCAGGGGGCCGTTCCTCGAGTTGATAATGAAAGAGGGGCCGGCATAGTTCATCGCATAAGTCCGGCGCTGGCCAAACGCAGCCCAGCTAATCGTGATCTCAATCTTGTCGGCTGGACACTTGAGGATGCGCGGAATTGTAGCGCGGTCGGCAACGGCGCCCGAGACGCCGACGATCAGGTCGGCCTCTGGAGCCGTTCCGCCAATGTACCGGTTGATGTAATCATCCCACGAGAGCTGGTACTGATAATCGCCAGTGGAGAATGCGGTGGGCGGGTACTGATCGAAGTGGTCACTCGTGAAAAGCGTCAGTCCCAGGCCAAGTTGTTTGAGCTGGGATGTGCATTTCAGTCGCTGGGCACGCGCTTTCGCTCCGGATAACGCTGGCAGCAGCAGCCCGGCGAGGATGGCGATAATCGCAATCACCACCAACAACTCGATCAAGGTGAAGGCTCTGTTCAGGGACCAAGCGGGGCGGTTCAGGCCGGCTGCCGTCGGATGACATCTTGTACTGGCTTTGTTAGCGCAGGTGGGCATGGCGTGTTCTAGCGGTCGGCCAGTCTGACCTGAAGTTCTCTTGTGATAGTGAATCGCCTACCATCGGGCGCCAGCGGCACACTGTCCAAATAGCCCTTGGCCACCAGGTCTTCCAAGCTCCCGGGCGTCTGGCGTTGTTCGACACTGTACTTCCTGACCAACTGCGTCAGGTCCCCCAGCACCTGAGCGATGTCAACTTTGTTCGTGGCCATAAACGCGCCCGCTGGCGCGTCAGTGTCCCTCGGCGGACCTGAGCGCGTGGACGGAGACCTACCGCATGCGCTCACGCCGATCAGCAGTCCACTCAGCATAAGGAATCGCAGGTGTTTACTTAACATGTCGCATTGGGTGCAGGCCGCGGTTTGGGGTGTTACCTTCCTTGCCGGCATTCACACTTCATTCCACTGCCCAGGCACGGGCACGGGATACCGGCCCGCCGCGTCCGCCGTTACCGGTGCGGGGCTGGTTTCCGTCAGTTGGTCGATGCCCGGACAGAACTGGAAGTTCGAAGCCATCATTTCGTCCCATGTGATTATCCGGCCCGTGTGCGCCGCGGCCCGGCCCATGAGATCGGCTATGTTCGACAACGCCGCTCGTTTGGCTTCGTTGTGTGGCTTGTCTCGTCGGATGGCGTCGAGCAAGGCGTCCCACTCGGCCTGCCAGGGTGTCCGCTCCTCGGCCGGGGCGCGCCACGCGATGTTGTTCTGGCTGCACCGTTGGTCCTTGTAGGTATGGACGGTGCCCGCATGACTCCATCCTGAGAACTGGGCGGCGCATTGGGTGCCGTGGATGTATGTGGCGAACTCCGTGTGGCACTTGGGCAGCCACCGCACCACGTCCAGAGCTTTGGTGCCGTCGGCGAACGTCCACTCGATCGTGAAGGAATCCAGTCCTTGGCCACTGTCGGTGTTGTTCGCCGCCCGTCCGCCCACGGCGTGGGCGGCGACGGGATAAGCGCCCTTGATCCAGCAAATCTCGTCAATCTGGTGGATGTTCATCTCGGCGAACAAACCGCCCGAAACCCCGAAGAAATGGACAAAATTGCGAATCTGCCAGAGCACTTCGGTTTCGGCCGGCGGACGCTTGCCGAGCCACCCCACCGGTTGCATTCGATACGCGCGAATG
>JAXDCU010000392.1:0-14083 GCA_034677645.1 Verrucomicrobiia bacterium | reverse complement strand
AAGCAATACAGTTTGCAAGCGAAGAATCACCGCGAACGACAAGAATGATAGTCAAGGTAGCGGGGCCTCCGAAAAAGCCGTTTCTACGGCCATTCCGCGCGCCCTCCCCCCACTGTCTGAATCACAGGGAGCGCGGCAGTTGCGGTGACGGGCGATCGGGCGCTAGACTGTGCGGCGCATGCAGGTGTCGGACCTCATTCGAAACAAGCTCGGCCAGGTGCCGCACCGCCCTGGTGTATACCTGATGAAGGACCGATTCGGCACGGTTATCTACGTCGGCAAGGCCAGAGACCTCCGACGCCGCGTGAGCCAATACTTCCAGCCCTCGCGCCGGCTCGGCTGGGATTTGAAATTCAACGCGCTGGTCGATGCAATCCGCGACTTCGATGTTCACGTCGTCCGCGGCGAGCCGGAAGCGTTCTTGCTCGAAGGCCGGCTGATCAAGGAATTCCGCCCCCGCTACAACATCAGCTTCCGCGACGACAAGCGGTTTGCCCTGTTGAAGGTGAACCTGGAAGACACGATCCCGCGCTTCACCATCACGCGCATCGAGCAGGAGGACGGCGCGCGCTATTTCGGGCCGTTTGTCAGCACCGGGGCGCTGCGTCGCACGCTTGACCTTGTCCGCCACAAGTTCAACCTGCGCGGCTGCCGTCCATTGATGCCAACCGACGTCGACTACCGGCACTGTCTATACGCGCACCTGCGGGTCTGCACCGCGCCGTGCATCGGCAACGTGACGCGCGAGCAGTACCTCATGCAGGTCCGCGCCGCGTGTGATTTTCTGGACGGCCAGTGCGCTGAGATGGCTCGGGAGATCGAGGCGCAGATGAGGAAAGCCGCCGCCAACCTCGACTTCGAGAAAGCCGCGGAACTCCGCGACCTGATCGCCGACGTGCGGAATGTCACCCGCCGCACGGGCAGGTACAAACGCCTTCCGCCGAATCTCCCCGTGGCCGCCGATCCGCAAGCCGAGCTCGAGGAACTTGGACGCGCCCGGGGCTTGCCGCGCCCGCCGGCGCGCATTGAGGGTTTCGACGTCTCGAACATCAGCGGCACGTTCAAGGTGGCCTCGCTGGTGAGCTTCTGGATGGGCCGCCCGGATCGGGCGAGCTACCGCCGGTTCCGCATCAAGACCGTTGAAGGCCAGGACGATTTCGCGTGCATTGCTGAAACGGTGAGACGGCGTTACTCGCGCCTGCTGCGCGAAGCGGGCGAGCCTTCGCCCCAGGACTTGCAGCGCCTGGTGGACGACGTGGGTGCCGCGGTGCGCGGCAGACCGGCGCGCAAAGACCAGGACGCCGCGGCGGCGGCGATCCAAAGCGGCACTTCACGCTTGCCGCGCGACAGGAAACCCGCCCTGCCCGATTTGGTTTTGATCGACGGGGGCCGCGGCCAGCTTAATGCAGCATGCGCCGAGCTGGCGCGTCTTGGGCTCGGCGGCGTTCCAGTGATTGGCCTGGCAAAGGAGTTTGAGGAGGTATACCGAACAGGCGACACCGAACCTCTCAGGCTTGGCCTGGACCATCCCGCCATCAAGCTGCTGCAGCGCGTTCGGGACGAATCGCATCGCGTAGCCAACAGCTACAACGCCCGCCTCCGGTTGAGGAGGATTTCAGAAAGCATATTGGACGAGTACCCCGGCATCGGCGAAGCGCGCAAGCAAGCTCTTTTGAAGAAATTCGGTTCGGTTCATCAGCTCCGGCTTGCCACGGTCGACCAAATCGCCACAGTGGCCGGTTTCGGAGGCGAGATGGCGGCTGGTTTGCGCGAATTCCTGGCGCGCGGACGTCCACGTCTCCAGGGGGAACAGCAGGAGTCGGCGGAACAATAATCAGTTTTCTGTTTGCACAGGTGCTGGGCTTTGAAGAATCCTGAACTCCGACCGAAGCTCATGGGGCATCAGGAAACCTATCGACACGACGAAGCCTACACGGAATTCCTCGCCGGTTGGGACGAGGCATTCTACGGCAAGTACGCCGACACGCTCAAGCCGGCTCAGCGCGGCGGGCGCGTGCTCGATGTGGGCTGCGGTGTGGGTCAGGTGGTGCGCAGACTCAAGGAGGCTGGCTATGACGTTTGCGGCGTCGATGTCTCCGAGCCGAGCATCGCCCGCGCCCGATTGTTCGGATTGAACTGCTCGGTCTACGACGGGCGGCGTCTTCCGTACCCGGACCGGCATTTTGACGGTGTTGGCGCCCTGAACGTGCTCGAGCACGTCGAGGAACCCGAGGCTTTTCTGGTCGAACTGGTGCGCGTGGCCAAGACAAATGGGCGGGTGTTGGTCTCCAGCCCGAACTTCTTCCGCGCGATCGGTTGGCGTGACTATCATCCCATGACGCGCGGGCTCTCAAGCAAATGGCGCAACTTCCGCCGTCTGACAGCCAAGCGCCGCCAGATGCGCACTGACCCCGCTGAGGTCCGATTCGACAGAATGACTCCGATCGTCAAACAACCATTCACTCCAGACGACGACGCCATCGTCGCCACCAACAGCCTCGAGATAGCGTTCTTTTTGCGCAGAGCCGGTTGCGCGATCCAGCGCGTCGAATGTACTGACCGCTACGTGAAACAGCCGATCGATTTGCTTCTCAACCTCACACCGTTGCGGTATTTGATGTTCAACTCATTTGTCTTGGCTCGCCGCGAACACTGACTCACCTGACAGGATGGTCCAATACCTCGACTTGTTACGCACGGTGCTCGAAACCGGTAAAATCCGGACCGACCGGACGGGAACGGGCACGCTCGCCGTTTTCGGCGCCCAAACGCGCTGCGATCTGCGGGCGGGTTTCCCTCTGCTCACGACCAAGAAGGTTCACGTCAAGTCGGTCATATACGAGCTTCTCTGGTTCCTGCGCGGCGACACGAACGCCCGCTGGCTTCAACAACATGGCGTGACGATCTGGGATGAATGGGCCGGACCAGACGGCAGCCTGGGGCCGATCTACGGAGCCCAATGGCGCGCATGGATGACGTCTGACGGCCGGACAATCGATCAGTTGGAGCGCGTAATCGATGAAATCAGAGCCAATCCTCACAGCCGCCGACTCATTGTGAGCGCCTGGAACGTCGGCGATTTGGACCAGATGGCGCTTCCGCCGTGCCACGCTATCTTTCAGTTCTGGGTCAACGACGGTTGTTTGAGCTGCCAACTCTACCAGCGGAGCGCGGACTTGTTCCTGGGCGTACCATTCAATATCGCGTCCTACTCGCTGCTGACACTCATGGTTGCGCAGATCGCGGGTCTGCGGCCGGGTGAGTTCATTCACACGTTCGGCGATTTGCATCTGTACAGAAACCACATCGAACAAGCGCGCCTCCAACTCACTCGCCAGCCCCGTCCTCTGCCCACGATCGCACTCAACCCTTCCGTCCGCGGCTTGGAAGAATTCAGATACGAAGACATCAAACTGATCGGTTATGATCCTCACCCGTCGATCAAAGCCCCAATCTCGGTTTAGTCGGAATGTAATGGCGCGGACTTGCGCCGGAACGATGTCCGCCTCACGCTCCAGCCCTCCCGGCCCAAAGCGCGACATGCTCCAGCTTCTCGCGCGCGGAGCGATTACCGCTCTTCTCGCGACGTCGATCGTCGGTTGCCGCACCACATCCGTGCCGGGCTCGTTCGTGCCCCGGCGCGGGGACGAGATAGTGGTTGCGGGCCGGTTTGTGCACACCGGCACGCCGGTAGTGTTGTGGATGGACCCAGGCGGATACGACGCGTACCGGGTCGAGCGCAGGTTCGCCCCGTTGGCTGAGGCAGATTGGGAAACCTCGCAGGCCAAAGTCAAAGCTCTCGATACGCCGAACCGGTACGGTCTCCGGCGCGAGGCGCTTACGTCGAATCTTGTCGAGCAGGTGCGCGGTGGCGGCTGGGAATTGGGCGTGCTGCAGTCGGTGGTGGACCAGTTTGTGATACACTACGACGCTTGTGGGACGAGCCGGCAGTGTTATCGGGTGTTGCACGATTTGCGTGGTCTGAGCGTGCATTTTCTGTTGGACCTGGACGGCACGATCTACCAGACGCTCGACCTCAAAGAGCGGGCGTGGCACGCCACCACGGCCAATACGCGGGCGGTGGGCATCGAGATAGCTCACATCGGCGCTTATCCGCCAGCCCGCATGAACGTGCTCGATGAATGGTACGAGACTGAGTCCGACGGCAAGGTCAGGGTGACTATACCGGCGAGATTCGGCGATGGAGGTCTGCGAATTGAGGATTTCGTGGCGCGGCCAGCGCGTCCGGACCTCGTCAGGGGCGAAATCCAGGGCAGAGAACTGGTTCAGTACGATTTCACGCCCGAGCAATATCGCGCGTTGATCAGGCTCACCGCCACCCTTTGCCGCGTCTTCCCAAAACTCAGATGCGATTACCCGCGGGACGGCAACGGGCAGTTGGTGAGCCAAAAGCTTTCTGATACTGACCTTAAGTACCACCGCGGTCTCCTGGGACACCTCCACATCCAGAAGGAGAAAGTCGATCCAGGCCCAGCTTTTCAGTGGGACATGGTCGTTTCAGAGGCGCGGCGGCTAATTAAGTCGCCAAGACCGCCGCGGACCACACGCCATCGTTGAAAGCGTTCAAGGCCATCGCCGCCGTCTCGCTTAACGGCGTCATCGGACGCGGCGGGCGGATTCCCTGGCATTTGTCGGAGGATTTCCGCTGGTTCAAGCGGACGACCACGGGTCACGTGATCGTGATGGGCAGGCGCACGTTTGAGTCGATCGGCCGTGTACTGCCGGGTCGCGAGACAATTGTGCTGAGCCGCTCGGGCTTCTCCTACCCGGGTGTGCGGATTGTTGCCAGTCTGGACCAGATTGAAATGGCTGGCGAGAAGCGGGACGTGTTTGTCTGCGGCGGCGCCCAGGTCTATGCCGCGGCGCTGCCGCTTTGCTCGGACCTGTATATGACCCGGGTCAGACTGCTCGTCGATGGTGACGTGTTCTTTCCCCCTTACGAGCATCTATTCGAACCTGCCGAAACACTTCTCGACCGCGCGGAGTTCGCAGTTGTCCACTACCGCCGCCGCGGGCATGCTACAGGTGTATCGATTTCTTGAGGACGAAGACCGCCTCGAAAGAGAACGTCCCGGTGGTCTCGTCACGCTCAATGGCACCGGCGAGGCGTGTGCCATTGGTCCCGTTCATGGAGAAGGGACTGGCCTTCAATTGTCTCAGAAAGACATAAGTCAATTCCGAGTCGATGGTAGGATGGACCTTGTTCCAGCTCACGGCGCGACAACCGAGGTGAATGGTGGCGATCGTGTTCGTCGCCGAGGGCGCGGCTTGTTCGAACTTGAGCAGACCAGGCGTCACCGGAGAAACAAGCCCCTGTTGTCCGAACGCCTGAAGTCGCGCGTAGGCTTCCGGGAAATAGCGTTTCAGAACTCGCGGATCGATGGTTCGGGCTGGAGTCTCGACTTCAGCCTCGGATACATCGAGTGTCTCCGGCACTTCGGCGGACATTTTCTCGATCCAGATGTTGGGGCGAGTGCCCGGATGGCGGATGCCAGATTCGGTTCTCTCGAGTGCCTGTTGCAGGTCGGCGAGCAAGTCTGACCAGAAGAAACGATCGAGCATGCAATCGGTCAGTTCGTCGACGGTCTTCCGCGCCACGTTTCTCTTCGTCAACGCCAATTCGATCTGTTTGGCTCTTGCCTGCAGGTATGCGGCTGCTGGCTTTCGTTCGAGGACAACCGCGTGCTTTTCATCCGCGAGCCGGCCGAGGAACCAACCCAGCGTCGATATCACAAAAACGAGGCTAGCGAATGCCGCCACCAGATACGGCTTTCTATGGCGCAGATGACATTGCTCTCGGACGGTTGCGGGCAGTAGATCGAGTTCCAAGGGGCAACGTGTCGGCTTGCGCAGTCCCAGTCCGACAACCTGCCCCAGTGAGTGAGCGACAGTGGCCAACTCGACCGGATTGACCGACGGAGAAATGTGAAGTTGGCGGAAGGGATTGAAATAATCGACGGGGACGCCCAGTTTCTCGGCGAAGAACTGGGCCGTGTGCGGCATCGTCGCGCCGCCACCCGCCAGAAACAGCCGATCCGGAGCGGCTCCTTTGTGCTGGCCGCGGTAGAACAGGAGTGTCTGGTTGATTTGGAGGTGGAGACGAGTCATTACCTGACGCGCGACCTTGGCGATGATTGCCTGCCTCGGATCGTCAGGCTCCTGGAAAGCACCGCCCAGACCGACGAAGCCCTCAGCTATCTTGACCCGCTCCGCTTCAGCGAGTGGGAGCCTGGCTTCCGCCGCGACGCCCTCCGTGATTGCGTTCGCTCCGAGGCCGATCGCGCGCCAGAATACCCTTTCGCCTTCGAATAGCAGGAGCGTGCTGGTCCGAGCGCCGATGTCCAGTAGCGCGCTGCAGCCGGCTAGATCGCTGTAGTTGTATCGGAACGCGTTCGAGAGGGCCGCGGGTGCTGCGTCCACCGCGTCCAATCGCAGCCCCGCGCTTTCGGTGGCGCGAACGAGAGTCGTCACCGAATCGGTCTTGGCGGCCGCAAGTACCAGTTCTCGTTCGCCCGCGGGGAGATTGCTCAGCACTTGGTAGTCCCAGACTGCCTGCTCCAACGGGAAAGGCACGTGTTGCTGCGCTTCAAATCGGATGATTCGCGCGATCTTCGACTCCTCCATTGGCGGCAAAGCGATGAACTTCGAGAATGTCGAAACTCCCGGCAAACAGGCGCTGCAGCAGCGCGCGCGAAGCCCACGTTCCGCCACCAGTCCCGCGAGTTTGGAGCAGCACGCGCTGTCTCGCGCGGCGTCTTGCGCTGGCTCCGCCGCGAAAGCCCGAACGCTGTACCAGCGCAGACGCGGAGAGCCGGCCGCGTCCGCGTCGAACTCAGCCAGTTTCAGGCTGCCGGACCCGAAATCCATGCAGACAACGGACTTTGAGCCGCACATATGTTCCTCCCTTCGCGTGCCTGCGCCCGCCATCAGACCGTGCGGGCTCGGGCGGATGGTTCCCGGCTGAGGCGCCGTGAGGGCTCAGTCGGACGTTTGTTGCGCACCGATTCATCGCCACGGACCCAGCGAACACGAACCTATTCAAGAAAGAGCACAATCCATGCCCAGAAGCCGGTTGGCGCATGGCATGCCCGGTGCCGGGGAACTGCTCGTCGAATCCAATTGATCCGTGGCCGAAGAGCGTTGGCGTAGTGGGCGCAGCGAGGCGGCTATTGCCCCAGAATCTTCCGCAGAGCTGCCACGTCCACCTTGTCTTTTTCGCGGGAGGAGTCCTGTTTAAGAAGGATCAAGTCCTGGGGAGCCAGGAAGGGAATACGCACCCCACTGATTTCCAGGTGAAGCAACCGGGGACGAAACTCGTCCAGCGAATGTCCGCGCATTCGGGTGAAGATGTCCAAGTCGAAATCCTCAATCACACGGATCGAACCTTCGCGCGGCACGAAATCCTCCACCCGCAACTCCCTGGCCCAGCCCTCGCCCCACTCGGCCAGGCAAATGAGCAGCTTGCGGATGTTCTCGGGGGCTCCCTGCACGAGGATGTCCAAATCGTCGGTGGCCCGCACGAATCCATTGAGCGAAACAGCTACACCGCCTACCACAGCGAACTCAACCCCGCCTCGGACGAGGTCTACCAACAACTTTTCGAACTGGAAAGAGCTCTCCCTCGTGGACGGTGTTTCTGGCATGGCGACGGATGAACGCGCTCAAGGCTTCCAGACGGCGCAACGGACTGCTCTCCGCCCGTCGACGGCCCACCACTTTCAAGAGTGGCGGCGCTTCCGAGGACGAGCCAGCGTTCACGGCGCCAGCGTAAGCTCTTTGTGTCACAGGGTCAATCCAACCGGCTCCTGACCTTCACGCGCGTCCTTTGAGCTCAAGACGGACGGGAGCTTTCGCGGCGCCGTCGCGGCCCGCTTGTGTGTCGTCTCAGTATCATCGGAAGAACGACGCAAGCAGTCCCGCGAACGAAAAAAACCAAGTCGGTTCCTCCTCCTCCCGCAAGATCGCGGACAAGTGGCCCGCGAACCAGGGGCTTCTGTTCAAACGCCAAGCCGCCAGCTCCATGAGCCGCGGGTGGGCCAGCAGGCGGTGCGCGGCATGGTAGGCACGATACCTAGGCCTGAGCCGTAGGACAGCCGGCGGATAACCATCCAGACCGCGCTCATCGCCGGAGAGGAAAGCATGAACAGCGTCGGCCGCCAGCAGACCAGTTTCAAGCGCCTTCCCGATCCCTTCCCCAGTGAGAGGGAAGGTCGTGGCGGCTAACTCGCCAGAAGCCAAGCAGAATCGGCCAGGCCGCAGTACTGCCTCGTCCAAGCCGCAGCGGAGCGGGGCCGATCGCAAGGGGCTAATGGTCGTGCTGGCTGCCATGAGGTCACGGGCTTCGGGGAAAATGGCTGTAAAACGGTCGAAGAGCGCGCCGTGGTTTCGCACTCCCTTGGCGCGGTATAGGCTCCCGACGCCCACGTTGAACAGCCCGTTGCCCAACGGGAAAATCCACGCGTAGGCGGGCCCCAGACCACGGTCGTATGTCACCACGAGCCGGTCAATGTGATGGCTGGAGCGCACGTATCGTCGAGAGGCGATAGCTGTTGGCGGGGTGGCCGCTGCCGGCTGCCGCGACCGCCGCAGCCGGGTGTTGGCCCCCGTGGCAAGTACGCATGCGCGTGCTACGAGTGTAGGACGGGAGTTGAATTCCAGCCGCGCTGTCGCCGTGCTCTCCGATAAAGACACTGCCTCAGCCTCCACCGCTTCGGCGCCCCCTTGGATCGCCGCCCGGTGCAGTAGCGCGTCGAGTAATTCCCGGCGAACAGTCAGGAATTCGCCAGCCACGCGCACTTCGTTGCGGCGTGGGGTGAATATCGAGATCGCGTTGACGCGATTGCCGGCATGAAAGACCGCGTCGGTCAAATCGAGGCGGCGCAGTGCTCTGATTGTGTCCGGCAGGAGCGCGTCACCGCAGACTTTATCGCGCGGGAAAGCTTGCCGGTCGGCTAGGACGACATGCCATCCACGGCGGGTCAGCGAGAGGGCCGCGGCCGCGCCGCAAGGTCCTGCGCCGACAACGGCCACGTCGCAGGATTCAGTCATTGTGGGGCGGGCCTCAGAAGAGTACGTTCCAAGGTTTGTTGTACTTAAGGTGCTCGACGAACTTGCCCAACTGGGCGGTCTGCATGGTCTCCAGCTCGCAGCGGGTTGAACCGTCTTTGGGCTGGAAGAAGCAGGTTGGGTCCTCCGCTAGAATGTCGCCGCTCTGGTAGTGCGCCAACGCACGACAACCCCCGCAACTCTCGCGGTACCGACAGATGCCGCAGCGGCCTTTGAGGCTGGTCTGTCTGTGCCGCAGCGCCTCGAAGGTTGGGTGGCGGGTGATCAGTTCAGAGAGCGGTGTGTCGCGCACGTTGCCTACCACGGCGGTCGAGTCGAGCAATTGCACGCAGGACGCGACACCGCCTTCCGCGCCCACTGCCGCGAATGAGCGGCCCGCCTGGCAACCCAGACCTTCGATCTTGACCCCGTACTTTGCCCAAACCGCATCCATGGCCTCAGGGTCGGCAAAGAACGGCGTGTACGAAATGTAGGAGAGCGGGTTCGAGGCCAGCGCTGGATGAATGATGCTTTCCATGTCGCGGGCGTCGAAAGCCAGGTCCGCGTATTGGGCCCCGGACCCGCGCGGCACGAACGGCGCCCTGAGCATGGGGACGCGGTTGAGTTTCAGAAACCGGACCGTCGCGGCCAATGTATCAAGGTTCTCTTTCGAAATCGTCAGGAGAAAAAAGTAATCGGTTCCTTCGCGGCGGCAGACTTCGGCGGCCTCGAGAACCGTTGACGGATCGTCATCCCGGCTGCTGCGGTTGGCGCCAACGTCGATCGAGTTGATGGGCAGGACGAAGATAACGCGGCCGCCGGTGGCCTGGACGGAGCGTCGCACCGCATCCGTTTCCACCAGTATTTTCCCGTTGGTGTTGATGAAGCTGTACATGCCAAGCGATGCGGTGTGGGCCAACAGGGCATAGATGTCGTCGCGCAAGAGCGATTCACCCCCGGAGAAAGCCACCGCCATGTTGGAACTGACCTTGGCAAGCTCGTCGAGCACGAGAGCCTTGGCTTCGTCGGTGCTCAGCTCAGGCGCGGATAGTGGAGCTTCGGGACGCGACATGCAGTACTTGCAGGCCAGGTTGCAGTCGCGCGTGGTTTCAAAATAGCACAAGAAAAACTTGTCCGTGAAGATCATGGCTGTATGAACTCCATCGTTTCGAAAACATCAGCCAAATCAACGGCCGTGTCAGCGCATCCGTCCCGCGACAACAGCACGCTCTGCACCGCGACGCCGCGGCGTTCGCACTCCAGCATGCCTATTGCGCTTTCGAAAGCGCAAGCCACTCCGAGCACTGCTTGAGGCTTGTGCTCATCCAACAATCTGATCACCGCGCTGCCGCCTTTAAGCATCTTGACCGCGGCATAACCAAGCGCGACGGCCTTGGCGTGGATCGCGTTGGCCGCGCAGGCGCCGCAGCGGGCGCAGAGGTATTCGTACGCGCGCTCTTCGGCGCGGCATTTGCCCAGCACTCGCAGACACTGGGGCACTAAAACCAGGCGCTGGGCATAAGGCGCTTTCGAGAATGCGGCGGCATTATCGGTGTTCTTGCGCGAGACGATCGCCCGGCACAGCTCGGGCATGGATACGCCCTCCTGCCGCGCCTCGTGGCTCAGCATCTCGAACAAGCGGTTCAGTTTCTCGGCTTTGTCGTTCATCAACGCTTCGGAATCCGTACTTGCGCGTGTTTTGGAGCCTGCACGAGCGGAAGGGTACTATTCAAGTCGGATCGCGCCATGCCGGCAATCCGACTGTGTTTCTCTGGAATGAACCATCAAGAATGGCCCCCAACCCAACCACCGGCTCGACCCCTTCCTGGCCGCCGTTGCTGGCATGTCAGCTCCCATCGTCACCGGGGCTGCACGGACCCAACCAGACTCGACCCAGCGGCGGAACGTCCGCCGACGTCCACGCGCTGTCATCTCCCGTCGGTCATCATGACGAATTCCGCTCGCTCGCGGCCAGCCAGCTTCACCGCCGCTTGCACAGCTTGATTCAGTTCGGTCGCCCCATGGGCATGTATCCCCGACAAGAACCGCCGCAGTTCATCACGGTTCTCAATCGTGGCCGACGCCATTTGAGGACGGAACTGCTCGACCTGATCGTCGAACGCAACCAGCCCTAACTTGTCGGCTTCGCCTCGGCCGAGCGAAATGTGTGAACCACCATCAAACGCGCCCCGACAGGCAACACGCGGCCAGTCAGCCATAGCCCTTGCATGGCCAGCCGCGCTTCCTTTCCGCTCACAACATTCAACACACCGAACCCAGTGACTTCGTCCTTCATCTTATTCCTCTCTTTCATCCTCACTAAGGTCTGAGACCATCCGGGCCACGTGCGCCCTGATCCGGCGCAATCGCCACGGGCTGACATCGGCCCGGACATGGACGGACACGTCCTCCGCGACCTGGTACTGCCACCACCCGACCGGTTCGAGCCGCACAGCCGTGCCCATTCCACTGGCAAGGCGTCTGACTATCTCCGACAGGGTGAGTCCTTTTGATATGACACTGTCAAGTACTGATTAATATGCGCCCGACCAGTTGTGCCAATTCGCGGTATTTGATTGACCCATGCCTGCCCGTCGAGTAATCTTGCAGAGTCGAATAAGAGATTCCTGCGATTCAAACCAGCTGGCTGGGGCCGGGACCTCCGACGGTCTTTGGGAGTTGGATGGCGGGCTCGACTCAGCCGGCAGAACAAGTCCCTCCACATGAAACTCGCCCTTACAGCACTTGGAAATCCGCGAGGTGTCCGTCGAGCCAATCGGCAATCGTATTGGCTGACCAGACTCCTCTTCGTATTGGTTTCGCTGCTCCCGGCGTTCTCCGCAATAGGGCAACTCAACCAAGACTGGGAAAGCCCCGACTCCACGAATTGTTGGTTCTACCTGGAACAAGGGCAACTGCTCCCAGCCATTCAAGACACAGGCATGGCGTGGTTCCCTGACCGCGGTGTCGACAGCTCGGCGTTTGTCGCTTGCCCGCTGGAGAAGGTGTCGGCGTGGCTGCCCACGGGCAAGGAGATGTTCTACCCGCTCTATACCTACCAGACGGCTTCGTGTCCCGGCTACGAGCCAGTGAACCTGCTGGTGAACACACAGGTGGTTGTGTACCTGAACCGGCTGCCACTGGCGCACCTGGGCGCCGGCTACCAACGGCCGGCGGTGGTCGAAGGCAAGATGCGGCTTTGGGTCGGGCGCTGGGACAGCGACCAACGCTACGCATTCTACTACTACGCCCAGCGGATGGTTGTGCCTTATTGCACCAATTGGGTCCCCACATCCCTGGTCCTCCGCAACGAGCCGGACAATTGGGAACTGTGTGGCGGCATTGGCGCGGCTATCCCAGTCGAAGAAATCCTGGCCGCGCCGCAACAGTGGGGTCTGGGCATTGAAGTTGACAGCCAATCACAGTCCGGCTCCGGAGCGCCGCCCCTGTCTAATTGGCTCGGCTTCGACCGACTCAGTGTGACTCCGGCGGTGTGTTCGTCTAACACCGTCTGGACCGTTCACCCGGACCCCGCGTTTGGGGCCGATTTCCTCTCGATCGGCGAGGCTATCGGGTCGCCCTGCGTCCAGTCGGGTCACACGGTGCGAGTCTGGGGCGGGCAGACGTACAATGAGATCGTGTTTTCCCATAAGGCGCTGAGTTTTCACGGGCTGCTCGTCCAAGGCGCGCGGCCGCGGCTGACCGTGCCGTCGGTGTTCGTGGGAATGGCGCCAACGCATGTTACTCTCGAGAAAGGAGGCGAGTTCCTCAACTTCTCGTTGGATGGGCCAACCTCGATCGTGGAGCCCGAGTCGAAGCTCAACGGACTGGCAATCATGGGGCCGACGCTTGTGAGTAATTGCGTTGTGACCAGTTACTCCGGCATGGGCTTTGCGGGTTTTTGCGCCGCCAATCCCAATGACATTCCCTCTCTGATAATCGCCAACACGATCACGCACAACGGCCAGGGCGTGGGCAACGGCGACGTGGAACATGTGTACCGGTACAACTACATCGCGGAAAACAAGGTTGGCGCCTACACGACCACTGGCAGCCAGGCCCGGTTCATTGACAATGTGATCGTGCACAACACAACCCAGGGCGTCGAAATCTGGCAGTACGGGGCCTTCCCTCCGAACCAGACCGAAGTCGCCAATAACATAATAGCCGGAAATGGCGGCCATGGAATTCTCCTGACCTACGCCCACCCGGCGAATCCGAACTGTCCGGTCATTCGCGACAATATCATCTCCCAAAATGCCGGGTACGCCATCCACGCCGTGGACCACTCGGACGCGCGAGAGCCGCGTTTGTGGGCCCTCGCCGCCGACTGTTCTTCCGGGTCCATTGTGGACGACAGCGGCAAAAGCTGGATGGTCGGCGGGTGCTATCCGCGTGTGGACCGCGACTGTTTTTGGATGAACAACAACGGCGCTTCCGACCTGGCGGATCAGTTCTACTCGGTCACGCTCACTGTCAATGAGGTAACTCGATCGTACTACACTGTCCCACGTGGAGGGCGACTGCTTTTCACCGGTTGTTTCGCCGCCGACCCCAAACTGACCGCTGACTGGCGCCTCGCCGCGGACTCGCCTTGCATCAACGCGGGCAGTCTGTATCTGGACCCCGGCGCGACCTTGGAGGACGGCCGTCGTGACCGCGGTTGGCTGGACATCGGGAGCCATTTCCCGGCTTTCCTCAAGCCCAATCTCGTGGTCAAATCAGTGGCGGGCGATCAAGTAGTAATCCGGGCCGATGACATCCAGCTCGGCTTTGAGGAAAGTTTAATCTTTGTGGTTGAGCCGACGTGGTCCACTCCCTTTGGGAGCATCGAGCTTATCGTTTCTCCCAAGGACCTTCGTGCGCCGCAGGGCTTTTTCTGGCTGCGGTGAACGGTGAAGCGCGAGCTGGCCATGCACCTGGTCGGGACCGATTCCACTCGGTCCCTGATTTGGGCCAACAAACGGGGACGCGGGGGAACGCGTCCCCCGGGTTCATGGTCTTCATGCGGGTGCAG
>JAXDCU010000391.1:0-12163 GCA_034677645.1 Verrucomicrobiia bacterium | reverse complement strand
GCCACCGTGACGATCAAGGATGACGATTTGCCTCCGGCCGGCACATTGGCGTTCAAGTCAGCTGGCTACTCGGTCAGGGAAGACGATGCGAGAGTGGTCGTTTACGTGAGCAGAACCGGAGGATCATACGGCATCGCGAAAGTGAACTACGCCACCGTGAACGGGACGGCCTCGGCTCCGTCAGACTACACACACACCACGGGGACTCTGACGTGGGGTAACGGGGAGGCAACAGACAAGTTCTTTGAGGTGCCAATCATCAATGACAATACTGTTGAGGCAGCGACCGAGACTTTCACCGTGATCTTGAGTGGAACCAGCGGAGCAACTCTGGGAAGTCCTGGTGTGACAACCGTCACGATAAGCGAAGATGACGCTCCACCTCCAGGCACGCTGGCGTTCAAGTCAGCGAGTTACTCAGTCAGAGAAAGCGATGGGAGAGTGTTTCTCTACGTGAGCAGAACAGGCGGCTCATACGGAGTGGCTAGCGTGGATTATACAACTGCCAATGGGACAGCCTCAGCTCCGTCAGACTACACGACCACGTCAGGCGCTCTGACCTGGGCAAACGGGGAGACGACAGACAAGTGCTTTGAAGTGCCGATCATCAATGACAGCGCCTATGAGGCAATAGCCGAGACGTTCACAGCGGTCTTGAGTAGCGCCAGTGGAGCAACGCTGGGAAGCCTCTCAGCCACGACTATTGCTATCAACGACGATGACACTCCAACAGGGACGGTTGTGACGGCGGAAGCGACGGACGGGGTGGCGGGCGAGCCAGGGACCCAACAGGGATACGGAGTGTTGACCTTCAGGCGAACCGGTTCGACGAGTGCATCGCTTACGGTAACCTATATGATTGGCGGATCGGCTGTGCTGGGCACGGACTACACGGGTTTGGGCGACAGTATAGTGTTTGCGGCAGGGCGTGCCACCTCAAACAAGCTCATCAAACCCATCGACGACAGCGCGACGGAGGGCGACGAGACGGTTGTGGTGACGCTGACGAGTGGGGCGGGATATGCCGTTGGGAATCCGGGCACCGTTACAGTGACCGTCAAAGACGATGATGGCGTTGCCGCGCCAGTAGCACTTGCCGAAGAGCGCCTGGCTGATTCCGATCTTGTGTGCGCGCCCGTGGCCACTATTCAAGACGGACATCTAGTGATGAGCTATCTGAGGCTTCGATCCAGTTCACGCTTCACATACAGCATCGAACAGAGTGGGAACCTGGTGGAATGGGAGGCTGCCGACGGAATGGTCGAGGAAAGTGTTGCCGAGGTAGACGCGGAGACCGAACTTGTCGAGGTGCACTGCCTGGATGGGGTCGGACAGAGCGCATTGCGTTTTCTGCGCCTTGTTGTTTCCCCGGCATCCAAATGACGAAGACAATACTAGTGCCATTGGGTCTCACGGTCGCGGTCGGCCTGTGCGGCTTGGGTCGCGGGGAGGGTGCATCGCAGTCCGAGGCGCCTCACGCCGCGGTTAGCCAGCTTTCCATGGGTACGCTGAGGCAGTTGGTGCTGCACCGAAACGAGTCGGTGCAGATGAAAGCCCTTGAGTACGAGATCAGCCGCCGAACCCACGCGGCGGAGCGAGGCATTTTCGAGCCGGCGGTCGTAGGCTCGGTCGAGCACATTGACAGCCAGCGTCCGAACAACGCCCAGCAGACGGCAAATCTCGGTTTGTACTCCGTTTCGGAGTTGGATGAGCGCAACACGATCTATGATGGCGGACTTGAGTTTCTTGCGCCGAGTGGCGCCAGGGTCCGGACGGGAGTGACTTTTCGAGAACTAAACAACAATTTGCAACCGCTGCGAAAAGTGGGGACCGAGTATGAAACGTTCACTGGTGCCCGTCTTGTTCAACCGCTGCTGAAGAATTTCGGCCCTGGGCCAACACTGGCCCGCATCAGGCTGGCGGCGGTCGCGTCCGAGATCGCGTTCCAGGAGTATCGACGTCAACTCACGGTCGCGTTGGGTCAGGGTGAATCGGGTTATTGGGACTTGTACCTGACTCAGGAGCAGGAACGGCTCAGCGCTGAGTCCCTTGCGACCGCCGAGAAGATACTCACTGACAATCGTGCTAGGGCCGATGTCGGCAAGGGTTCTGAGCTGGAAGTCCTGCAGGCACAGGCGGGCGCGGCATTCCGGCGCACAAGGATGAACGAGGTGCGCCAGAAGACGGTCGAAATGGCAACTCGACTCGGTTCTCTCTATTCGTACGTGGCAGCGGGAACAAATGCGCTGCCGTATGCCACCGACACTCCAGACATCGACAAGAACGTGCCCAGCATGGCTGAGAGCTACGAGCAGGCTTTTGCGTTCAATCCAGATTTCCTGATCAAACGCAACCAGGTCGAGCAGGAGAGCATCCGGTTGACATACACACGGAACCAGCGTCTTCCGCAATTGGACCTAAAGGCCAGCCTTGGCCTCAACGGCCTTGGCCTCACACCGGGTGAGTCCTGGGACGAAATGAGCCGTGGCGGGTATCCCGCCTGGTCAGTTGGCGTTGAGCTTCGCGTGCCAATCACTGGCGGTATACGCGAGCGCAACGATTACCAGGCTGCTCTTATCTCGAAGCGCAAGGCGCTTGTGGGACTCAAGGAGATCGAGGTCCAGGTCTACAACGCAGTCGACGCCGCGATTCAGAAGATCAACCTTTACCACGAAAACGTTGCGAGCTACCAGACCGTTTCGGATTTCCATCAGAAGCTGCTGGAGGCTCAACTCGACCGACTGGCGGTTGGAGTCATTGACAGCAAAACGGTGCTGGAGACCGAGGAGAAGCTCTTTGAATCGAGGGTCGCTGTGGTCGAGAGCAAGGTTCTGTTCAAACGCGCCTTGCTTGAGCTCGAGATGGTGTGTGGTTCGCTCCTGAAATCCCGCGACTTTGAGACAACTCGCGAGTTGCTCAGCGCTCAAACCATGGCACGGCTCGGGCAGGCAGGCTTCGGAGTCCCGGCCATTGAGAGTTTCCAGCGCCAAGCCGTGGCCGACGTCAATCGGGCGGTTTCCGAAGTCGCCAGTCCGAAATAAGGCCAGCATGAGTTTTTTTTGCTCGGAGCTGAAGCTGACTTCCACTGGGGCCTTTAGGTGGGGCCTTCATGGTAGGTGTTTTGTTCTCGGACTTGCTCAAGGCCGAGGTGGGACGACCGAGCTCCGCGTGCTGTGTTTGATCGGCTTGCTGATGCTGGCGGGCTGGTGGCGCGCCATGGCCGGGCCAGTCTGGGTCGATGCAATAACCGAGCCGATCAAGGACATCACCATGGCGTTCCCGGTTATTGGCGTGGTGGGTGCCAGACCGCTTGAAGATGGATCGCCGGTCAAACCAGGCCAGCTAGTCATCGAATTGGACAAGCGACTTGAGGAACTCGATGTCGAACGCAGAAGACTAGCCCGAGACCTCGCCAAGAACGAGCTTGATCGGCTCAAGAGCCTCGCCCAGCGCAACGCGATCTCCGTTAGCCCGGAGGAACTCGATAAGAAACAAGCCGAGTACGATGTGGCACGCGTTGAATGGGAGCTGGCTCAAGAGGTCTTGAGGCGTCGTCAGCTCGTTTCACCCATTGAAGGTTACATAGTCCAGTTCTTCAAAGACATCGGCGAGAAGTGCGAGGAGCAGCAGCCTGTCGTGCGACTCGCGGACACGCGGCGCTGCTATTGCGTGGCAAACATCGCCGCGCAGGCAGGGTCGAAGCTCAAGATCGGCCAAATGCTCACGATCGAGATCGACTCCGGTTCCGGCACGATACGACGACAGGGGACAGTCTCATACATTTCGCCCGTTGTGGACCCCGCCAGCGGCTTGCTCAGAATCAAACTCGTGTTCGACAATTCGGATGGGGCCATCCGGCCGGGTGTCGCGGGTCGGCTTCAACTGAGCGAATGAAGATGCCATTGCCCGGCCCTCTGACGGAAACCTCGATTGAGCCCGCGGTTGAAGAACTGGCGAACCTGCGGCAGTTCACCGGCCAGGCGTCGGAGTTCTGGCCAGCCTTGCTCGGTGGAATGGCTAGACTTGCACGAGCCCACAGAGGCGTGCTCGTCCGACGCGATCCCGCCCAACCTGAACGCCTGCTCAAGGTCGTCGAGTGGAGCGACAACACAAACGCGCATCGGACCGTATCCGATTTCAACCGTTCATTGCCCGACCTTGCGAACACGTGCCTTCGCGATAAGTCATTGCTTCAGCCGATCGAGACAACACGTCTGTCCGGTTCTGGACATTTCGCGGTGGGTGTGAATCTGCATTTCGCTGGAGACCGCGAACAATGCGCGGCGCTTTTGCTGATGGCTGGCGTGACCGATTCCCAAGCGCGCGAGGCGTTGACGCGGCTGCGGTTGGCCTCGGATGTTCCTCGGTCGTTTCAGGGGAGTCACGCGGCAATCCAGGCGCGCCAGGATGTCGAGAGGTTCGCCGCGGTACTCGACTTGCTAGTGCTGGTCAATGCTGAAACCCGCTTTCGATCCGCGGCACTCGCTTTCTGCAACGCCCTCGCCACGCGTTTCCATTGCCAGCGGGTCAGTCTCGGCTGGCTCGAAGGCGGCTTCGTCCGACTAAAGACGATCAGTCGCACTGAGAGATTCGACAAGCACATGTCGGCCGTGAAAGCCATCGAGGTTGTGATGGAAGAAGCGCTTGACCAGGACGACGAGGTGCTGTGGCCCCTGCCAGCCGCGCTGCAGATAGTGGCGCGAGACCACGAACGATTCTCGCGGGAGCAGGGCGTGGCTCATCTGGTCTCGTTGCCTCTGCGGCTGGACGACAAACCGGTGGCCGCCATCACTTGCGAGCGCCGGGAACAACCTTTTTCGGAAACCGAAGTGCGTCAACTCCGACTGGCCGCCGACCAAGTGGCACGGCGGCTGAGTGAATTGCGACGCCGTGACCGGTGGTTCGGAGCGCGCTGGGCGACCTCGATGAGGGAGCGGTTCGCCAAGTGGCTTGGACCAGAACATACGTGGGCGAAAGTGCTTGTGCTGATCGGAGTCATGGTTGTCGTGGCACTGCTGCTCCCGATCTATCCTTACAGGATCGAAGGCACTTTCATTCTCCGAAGCGAGGAAGCTTCCTACCTAACCGCGCCATTCGACGGCTACATCAAGTCCGTTCAAGTCCGGCCTGGTGATGATGTGGCGGCCGGAGCCGCCCTCTTGAACTTGAACACAGCCGATCTCGAACTTGAGGAAGCCGCTGCTGTCGCCGATCAGACCCGATACCTTCGCGAGGCTGAAAAAGCGCGGGCGGCCGGAGAACTGGCCGAAATGCGGATTGCGCAAGCGCTAGCTGATCAGGCCAAATCGCGGCTTGACCTGGTCAGGCACAGGTTGAATCAGGCCGGAATTCAGGCGCCGTTCGCGGGAGTAGTGATTGAGGGGGACTTGAGGGAGCGGATTGGCGCCCCAGTCAGGCAAGGAGACCTTCTATTCCGAGTGGCTCGTCTTGAGCCTGTGTACATCGAGGCCGAAATCAACGAGCGGAACGTGCGCGAGGTGCTTGGCCGCACTGAGGGAGAAATGGCGTTTGTTTCCCAGCCAAAACGCAAGTATCCGATCCACGTTGTCCGGGTCGAGCCGGCGGCGGTGCCGAAGGAGAAGCAAAACGTGTTTCTGGTCAGATGCGCGCCCGTGAATCCGCCGGACAAATGGTGGCGGCCCGGGATGAGCGGAGTCTGCAAGCTGGACGTTGAAAAGCGCACGCTCTTCTGGATTCTGACTCACAGAACGGTCGACTTCCTCCGGATGCTCTTGTGGTGGTGACCCCATGCGCGACGGACCTGCCACTTTCAGCGAGTCTTGGTACCGGGTCGCCGGTCAGCGCCTTTGCCTCCGCTCGTCCGTGAATGTGCAGAGACAGTACTACCGGGGCGAGCGCTGGTACGTTCTCCAGGACCCGCTCCGCAATCAGTTCTTCCGACTCCGCCCCGCGGCCTACGAATTCGTGGCCCGACTGCGACCTGATCGGACAGTTGAGGAGGTTTGGCGAGAGTGTCTCAATCTGTTTCCTGACGAGGCTCCCGGACAGGAGGCCGTGATCCAACTCCTTGCCCAGCTCTACCACGCCAATCTGTTGCAGTACGACGTTGCATCCGACACAGCCCAACTGTTTAAGCGCTACCAAAAGACCCGCCAGCGGGAGTTGCGAGCGCGACTCACCAACATCATGTTCATGCGGTTCCCGCTGTTAGACCCGGACGATTTTCTGGTGCGGGCCATGCCTGTAGCCCGCAAGCTGATCAGCCCATTTGGAGCATTGGTCTGGCTAGCGGTTGTTGGCGCGGGTCTCAAGGTTGTGGCCGACAACTTCCCTGCCCTGCGTGAACAGGCTCAAGGGATCATCGCGCCGAACAACCTGCTGCTGCTCTATGCTTCGCTGGTGCTTCTGAAAACGATCCACGAATTCGGCCACGCATTCATTTGCCGCCGATTCGGCGGTGAAGTCCATGCGATGGGCATATTGTTCATGATATTCACGCCGATCCCGTACATGGACGCGACATCGGCATGGGGCTTTCGAGAGCGGTGGAAACGCGTGCTGGTCGGCGCGTCCGGGATGTTGGTGGAGGTTTTCGTGGCTGCGCTGGCCGCGCTCGTGTGGGCGCGTACCGGCCAGGGAACCATTCATAGCCTGGCCTACAACCTGATGTTCATCGCCTCAGTGTCAACGATCGTTTTCAACCTGAATCCACTCCTTCGGTTTGACGGATACTACATCCTATCCGATCTGATAGGCATGCCAAACCTGAGTCAGCGCGCCATAGGGCTGTTGCGCTACTATGCCGAGAGGTATCTTTATGGGCTCAAGAAAGAAGAGCATCCGGCGAGCAGCACCAGGGAAGCTGCCTGGCTCGTGGCCTACGGCATCTCGAGCAGCATATACCGAGTGATCGTTTTCGGTGGCATCCTTCTTATCGTGGCCGATCGCTTTCTCTTGATCGGCATCCTGATGGCAGCGGTCTGCGCTGTCGCCTGGGTGGCCGTGCCAGTCGTCCGACTCATCGCCTACCTCGCTTCCAGCCCTAAGCTCGAACGCAATCGCCTCCGCGCCGTCGTGGCCACCGCCACCGTGTTGGCGATCGGCTTTCTCCTGCTGCAAGTGGTTCCACTTCCACACCACTTCAGGGCGCCTGGCATCGTCCAGAGCGGCCAATGGAGTGAAGTGCGGAATGAAACCGCGGGCGTCCTCGCCAGACTTGTCGCCCGACCGGGAACTCACGTTGGACATGACGAGCCACTGCTTGAACTGGTCAATCCCGAACTCGAATTCCAGTTGACGGCGACGCGGGCACGTCAGGCGGAAGTGCAAGCTCGCATCCGCCAGGCTCTCTTGGAGGCCATCCCCAACCTCGAACCGTTGAACCGACTCGCCGAAACGGCGGCCATGGAAATCCATCGGCTGGAAGTCGATCGAAGCAACCTCGTCGTCAGAACCAGGCACGCTGGGATTTGGGTCGCCCCCGGACTGGAGCATAGCGTGGGACGTTGGCTTGCGCGCGGCACCGAACTTGGGCTCACAGTAGGCACGAACGGATTTCATTTTCGCGCCATAGTGCGTCAGGAAGATGGCGACCGACTGTTTGAGAACCGGCTTGCCCGAGCCCAAGTCCGCCTCCGAGGCCAAGCAGGACGAGCACTCGACACGACGCGGTTCCAAGTCATCCCAGGCGATTTGCGGAGCCTGCCCTCAGCGGCATTGGGTTGGCTGGCGGGCGGACCGGTCGCCACCCTACCCACCGACCAACAGGGCATTCAGGCCGCCGAACCCTTTTTCGAGGTCAGGACCGAGTTGGCTGACGCGGGCTCGGGTCTGTTATTGCATGGCGAATCCGGACAAATCCGATTCGACCTGCCGTCTGAACCCCTCTTGCCGCGCTGGGCGCGGAGTCTGCGCCAGTTGCTGCAAAAACGGTACCAGTTGTGAGGCCGTCCCAATGCAGACGCCCACGTCAGACTACCGCCGCACCGATTTCCAGAGACCCAAGGAGCTCCTTAAAGGCGTTGATGCAGGGGTAAACGCCTTCGTTGGCATGTGCAGGCGCCGACCCGGAGTTCGCTCCCGGCTCAACAAGCAGGCCGAACTGGTCGACACCCTGGCGCCCTGTTATCGAGACATTGCCGATCACCAGCTTCAATTGCGCTTGCTCGAGTTCCGCGACCGATTCCGCCGCGGTGGAAAGCTTGAAGAGGAAGTGTTGTTGCATGGCCTCGCGGCCATCCGCGAGACGGCCGACAGGCAGATCGGATTGCGACCGTTCCCGGTACAACTGCTAGGTGCTCTGGCGCTTTATAATGGCTACTTGGCCGAGATGGCCACTGGCGAAGGCAAGACACTCACGGCATGCCTTACGGCCGTCCTGTGGGCTTGGTCCCGCAAACCGTGCCATGTCGTTACCGTCAACGATTACCTCGTGCAGCGCGACGCCGATTGGCTCGGTCCGGTCTATCGATTCTGTGGAGTGCGCGTGGGCACGGTGACTGGAATGATGCCGCCGGACGAAAGACAAAAGGGCTACGGTTGCGATGTCACCTATACGACCAGCAAGGAAGTGGTTGCTGATTTCCTGCGCGATTGTTTGAAGGTGCTGACGGTCAGAAACCCAACGCGTCGCCTCATCCGCCGACTTCTCAGCCCCGTCGCGTCAGGTCAGCCGGACGGACTTGTCATGCGCGGACTCCACTCAGCAATCGTGGACGAAGCTGACAGCATTCTCATCGACGAGGCGGTCACGCCACTTATCATTGCCGCCCTGAGACCCAACGACACTCTTCGCGAAGTGGTCCAGACCGCCCGTCAGATCACGGAACCCTTCGAGCCCGTCGCTGACTACAACGTCAATCTCCGCTACAAAGAGATAGAGCTCACAGCGGCTGGCAGGGCCAAGCTTGAGGCGCTGTGCGCTCCGTTGCCGGGCATTTGGCGGGGGCCGCTCCGACGTGTTGAGCTCGCCAAACAAGCGCTCACCGCTCGCGAGTTTTACCACCTGGGGAAACAGTACATCTTGGCCGACGGCAAGGTGGTGATTGTGGACGAGTTCACTGGACGGCAAATGCCCCAGCGCACCTGGCGCGAGGGAATGCACCAGGCCATCGAGGCCAAGGAAGGCCTGACCATCACGGACCCGAACGAGACAATCGCGCGAATCAGTTTTCAGCGCTACTTCCGGCTCTACTACAGGTTGGCGGGCATGACAGGCACCGCGCGCGAGGCCGCGAGCGAGTTCTGGCATATCTACCGATTGCCAGTCGTGACTATCCCAACCAACAAGCCTTGCGTTCGGACTTCGCATCCTGACCGCGTGTTCGCCACGGACGAGGAAAAGTGGCAAGCCGTTGTGAGCGAAATACGCCGACTGCACGCGACTGGAAGACCGGTGTTGGTTGGCACTCGCAGCGTCATGGCGAGCGAAAACCTCGCAAGCCGCCTCAAGGCCTATGAACTCCCCTTCAAACTCCTCAATGCAGTGCGCCATCAGGAAGAGGCGCTCATCGTGGCTGTGGCAGGCGAAAGAGGCCGGATCACAATCGCCACGAACATGGCGGGCCGCGGCACCGACATCAAACTCGGCACGGGCGTCGCCGCCATGGGAGGCCTGCACGTGCTCGCCACAGAGCGACACGAGAGTCGTCGGGTTGACCGCCAGCTCTTCGGGCGTTGTGCGCGCCAAGGTGACCCGGGCAGCTCACAGACATTCGTGAGCCTCGAAGACGAACTGCTCCTGCGTTACTTGCCTCGCGTGGTTCACGGCAGACTCGTCGGCGCTGTCCGAGGCGGACTGCCGGGCGCGGGCGCGATCGCCCAAGCGGGCTTTTCATTGGCACAGCACACAGCGCAGCGACTGGCCTTTAAAATGCGCAAGAACGTTCTCCGCACTGACGGTTGGCTCGAGGAATCACTCTCGTTCGCCACGCCCGAAACGGGCGATTGACCGAAGGTACTGAAAACCATCAACGCCCTCCGGCCTCCAGAACGCGCTGGTAGATGCGGTAGGTCTTGTAGGGTCGCGCGCCAAATACCTCAATCATGCGCCGCATTTTCACGTTGTCCTCGAGCACCCATGAGGCCTCCGCCGCGGTGAAACCCAGTCGGAATCCGACTTTCAGTCCTTCGATCAACATCACGGATTCAAGGCCGCGGTTGCGATAGCCGTCTTTGACTCCGAGCGTTACGACGCGTGCGAGCTTCGGCACCACCCACCCAAACGCGTACGGCACGAGTTTGACAACGCGCGGTGTGAACAAACGTCCGCGCAAGGGCCTGAGCGCCTGATTGAAATCCGGGACCGCCAGCAGAAAAGCAACCGGACCGGTCGGGCTTTCAACCAGCCACACCAACCCTTCAACAAGCAGTGGTTTGAGTCGCTCAGCCATGAAATCCACTTCGGGGTCCGTCATGGGCACAAAGCCCCAGTTGCTTTCCCACGCCTCATTGTAGACCTCCTTTATATGAGCTAGGTCACGGACAAGACTCCGTTTTGTGACAGGACGAAAAACCAGGTCGGGATTACGCGTGCGCGCCTTGCTGGCGATATTGTCCAAGCGATCGAGCGGGCTCTTTGACAAATCGATGATATACGCAATCAAGTCCTTCGCCTTTGCGAAACCGTTCGCCACAACAAGATCGACATAGTATGGCGGGTTGTAAGTCATCATGAACACGGGAGGCGTGTCAAACCCATCGACCAACAGTCCGCACTCGTCGTTGCTCGTTGGGTTCATCGGCCCCAAGATGCGAGTCATCCGCCGCTCGCGCGCCCAACCACACGCTGCATCGAACAGCACAGCGCTGAGCGCGAGATCATTAGCGCACTCGAAGAAGCCGAAGAACGCGACTTTGTCGTTCTGGACGCGGTTGTAATGCTGGTCGACAACAGCCGCTATCCGGCCAATATCACGCCCATTCCGAGATGCGACCCACAACTGCATCTCGGCGTGCATGAAAAGAGGGTTGGCATCCGAAAAGACCTTCTTGATGTCAAACATCAGTGGCGCCACCCAGCATGGATCATCCCCGTAAACCTGATATGCCACACTGAGAAAACGGACGACATCTCGCGGCTGGCGCGTGAGTGGTACAACCTTGAACTCATTGCTCATGCAGCACCGCCAGTCCTCAAACCACCCTAGTTGCCACCCGCGCGCCTCCGCTCGATTCTATAGAGGTGGCTCCGAGTGCGCAAATAGAACGCTTTGCCAGATACGGCTGGGGAAGCCATGAAACCGTCGTCAAGCGAGTTGACAGCCAGCACTTCGAAGGCTCGGCCGGGCTTGAGCACGGTAGTCGTGCCCCGTTGATTGAAGAAGTATAGTCGACCATCGGCGTATATCGGCGACGCGGCGTACTTTCCGCCAATCCGTTCCGACCAAACTCGCTGGCCGGTGGCGGCCTCGATGCACGTGACGAAGCTCTCTTCAGCGGCGGTGTAGATCAGGCCATCGACCAGGATGGGCGAAGCGTACTTGCCGACCTGGCCCCTGTACTTCCACACCACGCCCGTGTCCGTCAGATCGCCTTGTCCGTAGGGCTTCAGCGCCCACACTTCAAGCTTCGCCAGGCCCGTGACGATGAAAGCGAGGGTTCCATCGAACAACGGCCGAGGCGCGACCGACCAGTCGTTGTACTGGACTTTCCAGAGCTCGCGCCCGGTCCGCGGCTCGTAACCGTATGCGGCCTTGGCGCCCGAACTGAGCATCAAAGGCTTCCCTCTGACGGTCGCGATCAGCGGCGTGCTATGTGCCTTGCGCAAATCTCCCTCGCGGGCCATTTGCCCTGGGATATGCTCATCGTTCCACGCGACAGAGCGATCCGTTCGCCAGACTGTTTTTCCGGTGTGTTTGTCGAGCGCGACGTGATACTGCAAATCCGCGCCGTCCATGGTCAGAATCAACAAGTCTTCGAACATAACCAGCGATGAAGCCGGCCCACGGTAGTGTCGGCAAGGGAGATCGTCTCTTTTCCAGAGTGTCTTGGCCGTTGACGTGTCCAAACACGCCGTGCCGAAGCTGCCAAAGTGAACGTAGACCCTGCCCGACTCGATCACGGACGATGGCGTGGCATAGCAGTTCATCGAAGCCCCGTTGCCGAGCGACTCCGGGTTGTCACTGTGGAACACCTTCTCACTGAATAGTACCTTGCCCGTGCTCGCGTCCAGGCCGATGAC
>JAXDCU010000390.1:0-3146 GCA_034677645.1 Verrucomicrobiia bacterium | reverse complement strand
ACAACGGTGCGTGCCCTGGAAAAACCAGCCCTCTAAACCTGTCTCGAATGATGGATTATCCACGAGATTCTCCGTGCCATACCGCACCTCGACATTGTCGACGAGGGCTTCACCAGCGCCCATCAGGAAGAGCTGCAGTTGGCTCGCGGTTGGCATGGCAGGATGCATGTGATTCAGAACGCCGGTGGCGGAAACTGTTGTCCATGGCGCTTTCGAGCTTTCGTCGCTGTCCTCCCAGTTGGCGCCAAACCGGTTGTCACCGCGTGAGTCGACCAGTTCAAGACTGCTGCCTCCCCCATCCGCCCATTTTCCCCATGCGCCGCCGTCGCAATAGGTGACCTCGTCAACCAGCACCCACACTGCGGCATCACTCGCAACACCAGTCTCCTCTTCAAACCACGTTACCTGGTGCGGCCGCATCAATGCCAGACGCTCGCCTTTGTCGGACAAAGACCCGTTGAAGTCGCCGACGATGGTGGCTCGCGACAGCGCCGGATAACGCGCCCGCAAGCGCTCGGCGTTTCGCGCAAGCACAATGTACCCACCCGGCCCGATCGCAGTGCCCGGAGGCAACTCCAACTCGACCCCGTCCGACAGTTTCCACCCGCTCAGGTCCACCGTCTCAAACGAGCTGTTGAACAGCTCAATGTACTCGTCGTCGCTTTCTTCTGAGATCGGATGGTACATGATCTCGTTGATGACGACGGTCGGAGGTTGAGGACCGGCATTGGCGCTTCCCGGTGTCGGTCGTTCAAGCGCGGCGACAAACGGACCGCCATCTGGGAAGCGTCCTTGCGAGACACCGGGCAATTGCGGTTCGTGTCTGAATGCGTCGAGCACCCTTCTTTGGTCTGGGCGCCACAGGACTACAGTCCCGCCGCGCGGATTTGGAACGAATCCGAGCGTGTTGGCGCCAAATGACATGTGCTCACCGCTGGCAAGCCGCGTGCCATCAGGAACACGATGTTTTGCAGAGTCCAGCCCCTCAGACAGCCCGCAGGCCGAAACATCGACTGTTTGCGGGCCGGCATTGAACAACTCGACAAAAGGCTGAGCAGCCTCGCCGCCATCCAGGCAAGCCAATACTTCGTTGATGCGTATGTCTTCGAGCGCGCCCGCGGGCCACGGGTCCGCACCTCCAGGAGACCCGCCCAGCAGTGCGCTGGCCTCCCACGCGCCCGGGTTGCCCTCTCCAAACGAGGGCCGCGCCAGCACAATCGAATGGCCCAGACCGTTCGCCGCCGCCGGCCATGGCGGGCGGTCGCCGTACTGCGTCTCGAGAACAATTGCCCCAGATCGTTTGCGCAGTCTAACCAGACCGCCATCACCCGATAGCCGACCCGCGTACGGTCCGAGCACGGACACGATGCCATAGACCGCCCGCATCGCGTCCGGTTCGGCCGCAACCACAAGATAGGATGTGCCACCCAGAAGAGTCCCCTCGGGAAATGTGTATTCCACATCGCCGGTCAGCCGCCATCCGCTCAGGTCCTCAAAGAACGGATTGGAATTGTACAGCTCGACGAACTCCAGGTTGGGCTCTCCGGCGCGGCGTGCCGGACGATACTGTATCTCCGAGAACGTGATCCCGGTCCTCCGGCTCGAGGGGCCCGGCGGTTCGTACGACCGCTCCGCCGGACTGGGGAACACCACGGCAAGAGCGGCGCTCTGGCTGACGGCAACCCCGAACTCGTTCCTGACTTCGACATCGTACAAACCGACGTTTTGCTGGTCGACGGAAGGAATCACCAAACCCGCATTGGTGGCTCCAGGAATTGGGACGCTTTCGAAGCGCCACAGATAACTGAGCGGTTTGCTGCCATACACGCCAACGTGAAAACTGGCGGTCTCTTTGAATGCGACCGAAACCGGTTCTGGGTGGATGAGAATCCTTGGGGGCGTGCCTGGCGGCGCCGTCCGATCCGCCGTGCCACTCAACTCGGCTCGGAATCCAGTCGGATTCACGCCAGACGGGGCGTTGTTCACCACAAACTCAATTCTGTTGAGCCCTTCGACGAAACCGTCCGTGATCTGAAACCACGAGGAGAATGTCCCGAAATCGCCCGAGTATGATAAGCCGAGGCTGTGTCCGTTGAGAAGCACGTCTACACCCGTGTTGTCAGAGGACCATCTGGCGGTGATTTGGGCTGTGGAAGGTTCGAAGCCGGTCATGTCAAACACGAGCCGGTACGTATAATCGCCTGGTTCGTTGCCTGCGGATTGGTTGGCGCGGGGGGCGATCCAACACGAATTGGGGCCATTGGCCAGCCAAGGCGGAATCGGCCAGCCATCGTTTACGACATACGCTTTCTTGCCTGGGAAGCTCGGATCATCGCTCTGAACCAATTGCCAGTGGGGATCGACCGAGCCGCCAGTCAGCAAAGAGCCATCGGCATCCACGCCTGTGTTGAAGAGAGATGGGATCGTGGCGGAGCGGGTGTTGAACCCAAGCGCCACGAGACACAGAGCAATTTGTGTGAACCTATCAAAACTACGAATAGACATTTCGCTGAACCGACTCCGCGAATCCGCGGCTATTACCCCACATTAAGCCCGCGCGCGATTGCGGTTGATTCCTTGGGAGGTTGACTGGCCAGATGAGACTCCAACCCTCCGGCGACCGGAACTGGAAATTGGCTCGGCTGCTGATGTGAGCGCGGATCGATCGGCGCCCGCGGCTCAGAAGTCGGGACCGGCAATCAGGGCGGAGGCGTGCGTGGCAATCCACCATATATCCTGATTACCCTGCCGAGAGCCGGTGTACTTCCAGGCGGTGCGTGAGTCCTTCCATTTGTGGACTTCAGAGTGGCCATCCGCGAAGGCGAAACCAGCCGCGAAGTTATGGTAAGTGCCCGGTCCATCTGGCAAGATGTATGAGAATGGCTGCTTTGGTCCCACCGTCGCGAATGCGGCATCGTTGAGGCTGTCAACGTCTTCGTCCACCAGGATGAAGGTCATCGACGGGCCGGGCCTGACCATGTCGCCCAGCCTGCCATAGCAACACCACGTCTTGTTGGCTGTGTGCCCGTAGCCAGATGCAGTTTGATCGAGGTGCGGCCCATCCACGGGAGACTTGCCTCTGGCGCGATACGGGTTTGTGCCAACGGCCTGGTTCATCGCGAAAGTCCGGGCTGGCGGCACTTTGG
>JAXDCU010000389.1:0-3671 GCA_034677645.1 Verrucomicrobiia bacterium | reverse complement strand
ACAACGTTGGACCGCGGGTCGCTGCCGGCACCGCGTGGGCGCCTTTTGTGTTCACGTCGGGCGTGATGGTAAAAGCGCCCGGTCAGTGGGCGGGGATTCTGTTTCATTCGACCAGTCTCAATTCGATCCTCGACCATTGCCTGGTCGAATACGGCGGGGGCGCGGGGTGGCCAGGCACGCTGTGGCTCGACTCGGCTTCCCCCGCGATTGTCAACAGTTGGATACGAAACAGCGCCACCGACGGCGTTCATTGCGGCAATTCCAGTTCGGTCGTCACTGGTTGCGCGATCCTGAACAACAGTCGCGACGGTGTCCGCGTCGCCGGCGGCCCGGCGACACCGACCGTCAGCCAAAGCACCATCGCTGGGAACGCCGACCACGGCGTTCGCAACTTCGACACCACGAAAACAGTCAACGCGGGCCTGAACTTCTGGGGCGATCCGAGCGGGCCTCTGGACAACTCGAACGCCGACGGACGGAACCAGACGAACCCCGACGGCAAAGGCGACAAGGTTAGCGAATACGTCGATTGGGGCGGTTTCCTGCAAGGCGATCCCACCGCCGGTGTCCCGGAGGCGCCAGTGATCACGCGGCAGCCGGCCTCCGTTTCGACTAACGCGGGCGCCGATGTCACGTTCTCGGTGACGGCTACTGGCAATCCAACACCCGCTTGCCAGTGGCGCAAGGACGGCGTGAACCTGGCCAACGGCGGCAGGATCAGCGGGGCGAATGAGACGACGCTGAAGATCAGTGGCGTCCAATCGAGCGACGCGGGTGACTACGATGTGGTGGTGAGCAACGCGGCGGGCTCGGTCACCAGCAGCGCTGCCACGCTCACCGTCAACGCCGGGGATTGCCTGTCACAGCCCGCGGGCTTGATCGGTTGGTGGCCGGGCGAAGGCCAAGCCAACGACGTTGTGGGACCGAACCACGGCGTGTTGGGCGCCGGGGCGAAGTTCGCCCAGGGCAAGGTTGGACAGGCCTTCAGCCTCGACGGCGTGGATGACGGCGTCGTTGTGGAGTCACCGCAGGGACTGCCACTAAGCAATGCGGCCCGAACCATCGAATTGTGGTTCCTCACCACCAAGGATTTGACAACGTCAACCGAGTCGGGCCTGATCCAATACGGCTCTCCGATTGACTGGAAGATGTTCGGCCTCATCACGTCGGCAAACGCCCCGGGCAAGCTCTACTTCTATGGCCATAATGCCGACTTGCCTGGGAAAACCACGATTCAACCCAACGTCTGGCACCACGGCGCGGTGACTTACGACGGCACCAACCTCTGCCTTTACCTGGATGGCGTTCTGGACGCCAGCACGGCGCGCCCCGGACTCGACACAGTCCTCGATCCCAGCGGCCTCACAATGGGCAGCCGCTCACTCAGCGCCTTTTGGCCGGGCCTGATCGACGAGGCCTCCATCTACAATCGCGCGCTCTCGTCCAATGAAATCGCAGCCATTTACGCCGCCGGGAGCAAGGGCAAATGCCTGGCAGCGGGCGGCACACCGGTGATCGCTTCTTTCAGCCCGAATGGGCAACTGGTCTGCACCAACCTGCAACCCGGCACGGTCGCCGCCGTCGTCAGCGCCCCTTCGGTCACTGGACATTGGACACCCTGCCCGGGGCTCGATGCCGTGCCTGTGGACGCCAATGGGAGAATCCAGGTGAGCGTCCCCATGGAGGCCGAGACCATGTTCTTCCGCGTGCGCGGAGTGGGGGCCTCCGGCAATGGCGGCGCC
Organism: Verrucomicrobiia bacterium; assembly: GCA_034677645.1. Lineage (GTDB taxonomy): Bacteria > Verrucomicrobiota > Verrucomicrobiia > Limisphaerales > J093 > JAAYVR01. The sequence continues at coordinate 1,929 of JAXDCU010000389.1, read as the reverse complement.
ACGCCGCCCAACATGGTTCTAATCCCCGCCGGCAGTTTCACGATGGGCGATACCTTCAACGAGGGCGAGAATGACGAACTGCCGCTCCATACCGTGCAGCTCAGCGCCTTCTACATGGACAAGTACGAAGTTACGATAGGACTCTGGGATGAGGTTCACGACTGGGCAATCACTCACGGCTACAGCTTCGAGGGGGAACCCGCGGCACACGGCGCGACACCAGATCGCGCCGCGTACGGTGTAGAATGGTACGACGCCGTGAAGTGGTGCAATGCGCGCAGCGAACGGGAAGGAAAAGTAGCAGCCTATTACGTCGACAAGGAACTGACCGTGCCGTACCGCGGCGGGATTGTCGACGTCCAGAATGACATGGTGAAATGGGACGCCGGTTACCGATTGCCAACCGAAGCGGAGTGGGAGAAGGCGGCGCGCGGCGGGCTGAGCGGGCGAAGGTTCCCGTGGGGTGACGCCGACACGATCGATCACAGCAGGGCGAATTATCTCAGTTATTGGGAAGGCGGCAGTAGATACTACCCTTACGACATCAACACCACGCCGGGCGTCCATCCGGCTTTTGCCACCACATACACCAGTCCCGTCGGCTATTTCCCGGCCAACGCGTACGGACTGTGTGAGATGTCAGGAAACGTCGCGGAATGGTGTTGGGACTGGTATGAGTATTACTCGAGTGCCGCGCAAACCGATCCCCGAGGGCCCGCTACCGGCTCATTCTATAACTCGGTACGCATCACGCGCGGCGGTGCTTGGAACGACCACGCCAATACCTGCCGGACGGCATATCGTTTTGGACGCGACCCGAACATCGCGGAGTTCCATGGCTTCCGCTGCGCCCTGCCTCAAAACAGGTAGGCTGTTGGATCAGAAAGGGACCGTCAGTCCAGAAGAGAGGTTCTAGGCAACTGATCTCGCCCGGTGGAAGCCAATTCCCAAGGGCTGGGATCCCAAACGAGACCGTTGTGGGTCGACATTATTCCGTAACCGCTGACAGGGAGGGACTTTGCAGGGGTTGAATGATCCGAAGGCGCATTCTCCAGGCGCACGAGCTTTGGGAAAGCTAGTGTGGTGTCCCGCAAATGGCTGGTGGTTCGCCCCCAGGATTTCCAAGAGGCAAGTTGCGGTGGCCATTCACCGCCGCCACGGCGAAGCGAAGAAAGAGAATTAGCCAACCAGCCATGCGGCGGAGGATGCCCAGAATGCTTTCAGAATCCGAGTCTTCCCGTTTCGGATGGAATTACTGCCAACCACACGCCAGAGCGCGGGCCCCGAGCGACCCGGACTGCGGCTGTGCCCATTGCCAGTGCGGTTGCCTGGGGGCCGATTATCTTTGAGTTTGGACAATCCGTGCTCGATGCGCTGTCCTCTCACTCCCCCTTTTGTCCCCCTCAACACCCCTCCAAGGGACTTCGCACGCCCAGGCCTGGCCTTCGCATGACGTGCGTGTAGATTTGCGTCGTCGTCACGTCCTTATGGCCGAGCAAGTCTTGGATCGTGCGCAGATCGTAGCCCGCCTCCAGCAGGTGCGTGGCGAAGCTGTGGCGCAGCGAATGACATGAAGCGGGCTTGACAACTCCGGCGGCCCGCACTGCCCCTTTGACCGCCCGTTGCAGGCTCAACTCGTTCAGATGATGACGCCGCACCGCCCCACTCCGCGGGTCCCGCGACAGACTCGCCGATGGAAATACATACTGCCATCCCCACTCCGTTGCCGCTTGAGGATACTTCCGTGCCAGCGCCTCAGGCAGGTACACCCGCCCGTAGCCTTCAGAGAGGTCTTGTTGATGCAGCAACCTAACGCGCTCCAGGTGCAGCCTGAGCGGCGCTTCGAGCATCTCAGGCAGTATTGTCACGCGGTCCTTGAAACCTTTGCCGTCGCGCACCACGATGTGATGCTGCCCAAAGTCGATGTCC
>JAXDCU010000388.1:0-4369 GCA_034677645.1 Verrucomicrobiia bacterium | reverse complement strand
CCCCCCCCCCCCCCCCCCCGCCGGGAAATCCGGCTTCGTGGGTCAGCGGGCGGATCGGCGCCGCAGCCACCAGAGCAATGTGGCGCCCAGCCCAAGAAGACCAACCGTGCTGGGTTCAGGGATCGGGGCAATCGCGCCGCTTGCCACCGCGAAGAAATCAATATCGAGCGCTCCCGCCTGGCCTGTTGCTCCAGCGCCGAGGCCCAGATAACTAATTGCGGGTGAGTTGTAATCGTTCCCATTGCCGGTTGTCACGTCGAAAACCGTCGGAACCAGCGAGCCATCCTGATATACGCTCACCTGATGGGTCCCGGCGCCACCGCCCTTAATGGTGATCCAAAACTCGTGCCAGACCGTGGGGTCTAAAGCCAGGAGATTCACAGTGCCCGCCTCGCCCGAATCCACATCGCCTGTTACTGCGGTCCCATTGAGGTTGTTCATCAGCAATCCAGCGAGGCCGCCTGTATCGCCGGCAGTGGCCAGCGAAAAAGACACGATCCCGCCCGCGGCTTGCTTAATGCCAAAGTTGCCCTTGCCTCCATCGTGAATTAGGTACCCGTCACCCCCAGCCGGCCATGGCGCAATACCCCCGCCGCCGTCGGGATACAGGTTGTCGAGTGGTCCGGCGGTGGTCACGCGCGCCCGGAAGTTCAGCGTCGCGCCGTCATTGAGTATCGTTGAGCTGGCACCGTGCGCCGTAATGTCGTGGCCCAGGTACACCTTGCGGTTGGACGGGTCCGGCATGGCGTAGTCTCGCGGATCGCCGGGGTCTTGGATGCGAATGTACGAGACACCCCCTTCGGTAAGAGCGCTTACTCCGCCCGGCGCGCCAGTTCCAATGTCGGATTGGTCCCACATATCCGAGCCGTTGCCTCGGTTCCAGGTGCCGTCCAGAGAGTCAAAGATTCCACTGGCGCCACCACCTGTGCCTGGTAGAGCCATCAATCCGTCGTAGATGTACATCCATCCGCCGGCGGGACTCTGGTAAAGAGAACCGGCTTGAGAGATGGCTGCCATGATTGTTGCACACAGAATCAGCTCGAGAAAGAGAATCTTCTTCATAAGAACAAGAATAAGAGCTCCATTAATTCAACTGCGTACTAACGCGCAAACTCACCTGAAAAGGCCGCGAATGTCAAGCACTTTTGGAGCGCTTTAAGCGGCTCAAGCGGGTTCTCGACAGCAGCAAAGCGAATGGGATGCGCTCCTGGGAATTCCCAGTCCGCATGTTTCAGACCTGTTTCGGACTGTCAGAGCTATGTCTCCAGACTATGCACCTGTGCGGACAAGAAGCGCTCATGTGTCCAAACGCAGTTAGACGGCAGGATTCATGGGGAGTCCCCTTGTTCCTGTGAACACGCTTTGGGGCCATGAACCTTGCGGTAGGGCGACGCTCCCGCGGAGCCGGGCCGGGTGTGCTGCAAAGGCTGTGAGCGGCTCGGCTGGAGCCTCGCCCTACCGGGGAATGCATCTGGTTCATGGGGAGCGGCGATATCCAACAGGTTGATGCGCATTGCGACCATGAATCTTGCGGCGTGGTCCAGAACGAAGCCGCCTGAAGGCGGAACTCTGACCGGTCGCGAGCCGGACAACGCCGCGGACCATGCAGAGCGGCAGTCTGCCAGAGTCCCGCGTTTACGCGGTAACCCCGACAAGGCACGGTCCATGGAAAGCCCCCACGTTCCAGAGAACGCGCTTTGGGTCCATGAACAGGATGCTTAACCGCGAAGGCCTCAGCGCGGCGCAGCCGCAACCGAAGGGCGACCCCAAAGGACTGCTGGTGCTGCATGGCAGCACCTCTCTGGCGCCGCGCTGAATGAGGCGACTTCGTCGCCGGGGGGGAATGGATATTTGAGACCGTGATCGTTCGAATGACGGAGAGTTTGCGCAGCCTGCGCGAATTCTGTGGGATAGCAGTACGAAGACCACCGAGGAATAGCTAATAGCAACGTTTGTCGTCACCATGCGCTTCGTGGTGATTGTCTCGCCGGTTTGTTTTCAGTCAGCGCCACGTTGTCTCGCGGTTGGCCCAGGCGGCCTGCCTGCCGCAACCGTGGCGGAGGCAGGTTCAAGCCTAACAGGCAGTATTGGATTACAGTAAAGGCAAGTGAGATGCGCCGCGACGAATCGATCTTGCGACAGCGGGGGGTTGATTGGAAGGTTGCTGTATGTCAAGCTGACCTCCGTACGCAGTCGTGATTATACGTATGGCAACTGAACCCGCAATGTCAACCGAGCCGCCGAGAGCAGAATCGGCTGAGGATACCGGTGGCGACAAGCGCTTCAAGATTCTGGAGACGCACATGAAGCGCCACCAGTACCGTCAGGACTCGTTGATCGAAGTGCTGCACAAGGCGCAGGACCTATTCGGGTATCTGGACGAGCACCTACTCACGTTTGTCGCGCAGGGACTCAAACTGCCGCCGAGCCGAGTCTATGGCGTCGCCACGTTCTATCACCTTTTCACGCTCAAACCCAAAGGAGAGCACACATGTGTCGTCTGCATGGGCACGGCCTGCTATGTGCGTGGTGCTGACAAGGTGTTGTCGGCGTTGGAAAAGGACTTGGGCATCACGTCTGGCGGCACGACGCCTGACGGGAAAGTCTCGCTGTTGACGGCCAGGTGCATTGGCGCCTGCGGTCTTGCGCCGGCGGTGGTGTACGACGGGGCGGTGGCGGCGCGCCAGTCGCCAAACAACGCGCTCAACAAGGCGCGGGAATGGAGGAGCCATGGTTCTTGAAGACCTGCTCCGGATCAAGCAGAAGGAACTGGCGAGTCGTAAGCAGTTCACAATCCGCGTGTGCATGGCGGCCGGCTGTGTGTCCTCGAACGCCGAAGCGGTCAAGAGCGCGCTTGAGCAGTCAGTCAAAGATGCCGGTCTTGAATCGCTGGTCGAGGTGCGCGGCGTTGGCTGCTTGAAGATGTGCTGCGAGGGGCCGTTGGTCGCGGTCGATCCTGGCACCGCGATCTACCAGAAAGTCAAACCCGAAGATGCCGCATCGCTTGTCGGCACACTTCAGGGCGGTCAGACGTCGGTACAGCACGGCGATGCGCACGATCCGTTTTTCGAAAAGCAGTTCTGTATCGTGCTCGCAAATAGCGGCGTTGTGGACCCTGACAGGATCGAATCGTACATCGCGGCGGACGGTTATGTGGCTCTGCGTAATGCGCTTCGCGACATGAACCCGACCGACGTGATTTCGGCGATCACGAAGAGCGGTCTGCGAGGACGCGGCGGCGCGGGGTATCCGACTGGTCTCAAGTGGGCCACCGTCGCCAAAACCAAGAGCGCCAGGAAATACGTCATCTGCAACGGTGACGAAGGCGATCCGGGCGCGTTCATGGACCGCAGCGTGCTCGAGAGCGATCCGCATCGTGTGATCGAAGGGATGATTATTGCCGCGTACGCAGTGGGGGCTGAGCAGGGGTTCGTCTATGTGCGTGCCGAGTATCCGCTGGCGATCAAGCGCCTGCAGACGGCGATCCGACAAGCCAGGCAGTTCGGACTTCTCGGCAGTGGCGTCCTCGAATCGCCATTCAACTTCAACGTGGATATCCGGATTGGCGCCGGCGCGTTCGTCTGTGGAGAAGAGACCGCCCTGATGGCCTCGATAGAAGGCCGGCGGGGAAACCCGCGCCCTCGCCCGCCGTTCCCCGCCGAGAGGGGCCTTTTTGGTGAGCCGACGCTTATCAACAATGTCGAGACATTTGCAAACGTGCCGACGATCATTCTCCGCGGACCGGAGTGGCATGCGAGCATTGGCACGGAAAAGAGCAAAGGGACGAAGGTATTCGCGCTGGCGGGCAAGATCAATCGCACTGGTCTGATCGAAGTGCCGATGGGGATCAAGCTGCGTGAGATTGTCGAGGAGATGGGAGGCGGCGCGCCCGAGGGGATGAAGATCAAGGCAGTGCAGACCGGTGGCCCTTCCGGCGGTTGCATTCCGGCGTCGGAGCTCGACACGCCCGTGGATTACGAGTCACTGGGCAAGCTGGGCTCGATCATGGGATCGGGCGGCATGATAGTAATGGACGAGACAACGAACATGGTGGACGTGGCACGGTTTTTCCTGGAGTTCTGCGTGGACGAGTCGTGCGGCAAGTGCGTTCCATGCCGAGCCGGCACGGTGCAGATGCATGAGCTGCTCTCGAGAATCTTGAAGCGCCAAGCCACCGCGCGTGACCTCCAAACGCTTGAGGAGCTGTGCGATCTGGTCCGCAACACGAGCCTGTGCGGTCTGGGACAGACGGCTCCGAACCCTGTCTTGAGCACTCTGCGGTTTTTCCGGAGAGAATACGTGGAACTGCTTCAGCAATTACCCGCTGTTACGCCGGTTCAGCCGGGCCCCGGCCCCGCCGCTCCGAACA
>JAXDCU010000387.1:0-2869 GCA_034677645.1 Verrucomicrobiia bacterium | reverse complement strand
GTTGTCGATAGCGACAAAACTCGACGCTCCGATACCGTTGACGAGCAAGTGCGCGGCGGCCACGCCGGTCACCGGCTCGCTGAATGTCACGGTTATCTCGCTCAGGTCGCTGACGGTGCCCGGCGCGGGGGCAACACCCGTGATCTCCGGCGGGATGGTCTCGGTGACGATTGACTCAAGCGAGCAGTCGAACCCCAGGTCGGTGCTGCCGAGACTGCTCTGAAACACTTGCACCGCCAAAACGTTAGTGCCAAGGGTAAGGTAGGACAGCGGTGTCTGGAGATTGTTGGTCGTGAATGAAACCGGCTCGGGAGCGTTGCTGGCAAGAGTCGTGATGGTCACGGCGCTGCCGTGTCCCCCGGACACTCTGATCCGCAGCACTTCCGTTCCGTTAATCCACGCAACGAATCCGTCATCTACCAGCGAGCCCATACGCAGGCCGCCAATCTCCACAAGATTGGTCACCACAAACTCCGTCCGGAGAAAGATGCACGAGTACGCGTTGCGCATCCCGGTAATCCGCGTGCCACCTTCCAACACATCGCCAAACCAGAAGGGCGCCGGCGCGGTCGTGAACTCTGTGTCGGCAAAGCCAGGCTCTCGCCAGAGGTGGACTGGCGCTGAAGCTTCGTTGTTGCCGGGGCGCCACCGCCAAGAGGCCGCCCTGGGAACAAGGACCGCCGCCTTGGCGTGAACGGCAAATCCGAGCGCCAGAGCGCTCATCGCAATCAGTAAGTTCCGCCGTCTCATGGATCGAAAGCTAACATCTGGTTCATCGGTAATATCAGAACTGCTCAGCCACACCGCCGATGAGACTGGATGCTACCCGTCCCAGACAGCGCGTGCTCCGTGCTACGTCACAAGCGTGATCCTGCACCTTGTCGCAAAACGGCCATCTCAAACAAGTCCGAAACGCACCCAGCGACACCAAAACCCGGCACACGGCTTGCAGCAATAACTGGGCCGCGCACCGTTGCGCGGCCAGACCATTGCCCATGCGGATGAATACGTTTTGCTGACCCACGACTGTGACGCACGAAGCGTCAGGATATTGCCTGCGACGGACGCTTATACACAAGCGGCGATGCCCCCCAAGAAGCCTCACCTTGTCCAGCCGTGAACCAGAGTAAGGCAGGGGAAAAACCAAAACGCTATTCCCGCCATCCCGTGGATGACGGGAATCAGCTCAGCCAACTGATCGTTCAGTATCGTGGGTATACCTGCTGGGCACCGCAAAAGTCTGGCCAAACAAGCGGAGTTGTCCTGGTTGCTGGCCCTCTGTTTCAGCCGATCGCAAGCAGAACGAGCATGCCAGCCAGAGTCGTCAGAATCGTGACGGGAATCCCAAACTTGGCGTAGTCCCAGAAACCCACTTCCACATGGCCGCGAGCTGACTCGACCACGATAATGTTCGCCACCGAACCGAGGAGCGTGAGATTCCCAGCAAAGGTGGTGGCTAGCGCCATCACTTTCCACATCAAGTCCGGGTCCGCGAAACCAGGCATCCACTTGCCCGCGACAAGAACAAACGGGACGTTTGAGAAAATATTCGAGCCGAGGACCGAGAACCAAGCGAGGTTCCAGGCTTGAGAGTGGGCCGTGTTGCCGAAGAGCCCACTCAGTCGGGCATGTATCTGGTCCGGCAAGCCCGTGACATTCAATCCCTCAACAACCACGAACAATGCAGCAAAGAAGAGCAGTAAGTGCCAGTCCACTAGCTTGAGCACCTGGTGTGTGTCGCGACGGGCCAGCACCATCACCAGCGCGGCGCCACTCAGGGCTGTCCAGGCCAGGTTCAAGCCAGCCAGGAACCCTACGAACACCGCCACCAGCACGCCGAACGTGACCCGGAGCAGACGTCGGTCAACGAGGCGTTGGACAGTCTCGGTGGGTTGAATCGACGCTTGCCGCAGCATCTTGCGAAAACCAAACCGCAAGACCGTGAACTGAATGGCAAGTCCCACAACCGCCACTGGCGCGAGCGACGCGGAGAAATGCAGGAACCGGATTCTCGACAAATGCCCGATGATCATGTTCTGCGGATTGCCGACTAGTGTGGCGACACTGCCCAGGTTGGCGCTCATGGCCAAAGCCAATAGGTATGGCATAAGCGGCAAGCGGCCGCGCAAAACCACGGCCACCACCAGAGGCGTGAGCATGAAGCAGACCGTGTCGTTGACGAGCAGCGCGGAAAGAACACCCGAAGTCAGGATAAGGTACAGAAGCAAGCGCTGGGGCGTGCCAGCGGCCTTGAGCACCCAATCGGCAGTCCAATCGAAGAAACCAGCTAGACTGAGATAGGCCGAGATCAGACTCATGCCCAGCAACAACACGAGCGTGTCGTAGTCGACCGCCCGATACGCCTGCTCCGGCCTCATCACGCCACACGCCACCATCAGGACAGCGCCGAGGAGCGCGGCTGCCGGCCGGTTCAGAGGGAGCAGCTTCAGCCGTCGCCCGCTGATGAGTAGATAGGTCAATCCGAAAATCGCGATTGCCAGAATTTCTTCCCAGTCCATATATGAACGAATTGCCAATGGTGCCACTGGACACATGTCCGGCTTCACAGCGAGCCTACTATGCAAGCAAGGGCGCGACCAGGCGGCAAGATTGAAACTCGTTGGCGACCAGCCAACCAGCCAACGGACAGCGACTGCATTATCCTCAAAAGCGAGGAGTCATGCTTTGCCAAACTGTGATGCATATGCATCAAAGTTTGGCATTGGAGTTTGGACATTTTTCGCTGAACTCAGGCGGGCGGTTTTGCCATGAAGCGGCGCCCAGTCACGCGGCAGCGGCTTCCACCATGGTTTGGCAGCACGGAGGACTAGTCCCCGTCGCAAAGAAGGTGCAGGTTTGGGCTAGTTGC
>JAXDCU010000386.1:0-3102 GCA_034677645.1 Verrucomicrobiia bacterium | reverse complement strand
TCTGGCTCGCGCCACCGGGCCGGCTCGGCCATCCTGCTACACTTGCTATGTTCATTACTGACCTGGGGCCAGCAGGACGCGGAACCCGACGTAGTAGTCCCTGACGTCCGGGCTGCTGCCGATGCGGTACGCCGACCGGCAGCTGCTGCCGCCGTTGCGCCAACCGCCCCCGCGGACCAGGCGGCTCGAGCCCATCGCAGGCCCCTGCGGGTCAGTCAGGCTCCCACCAGGGAGCCGATCCGCCCACCAATCCAAACACCATTCCCACACATTGCCGTGCATGTCGTGAACTCCCCACGGATTCGGCAGTCTCGTCCCGACCTTCTGAGTGGCGTAGTACTTGTCGTCAATCTTATACGAGACTCCCAGAGGCTCATACGTCGTGTAACTGTTGTCCCAATACCAGCAGTACCATCCCAACTTAGCGTAGCCAGGATCGTCCCCGTGACTGAACCGTGTCGTGGTCCCGCCTCGGCACGCATATTCCCACTCGGCTTCTGTGGGCAGGCGATAGACGTACCCGGCGGGCAGCCGGCCTGCCTTGCTTTCGTTCTCGGTCAGTTTCGTGCAGTACGCAACCGCGTCGTGCCAGGAGACCTGCTCCACGGGCCGGTCCAAATCGCCGGTGAAGTATGCGGGGTTGCTCCCCATCGTCGCTTGATACTCGCGCTGGGTGACCTCGTACTTGCCAATGAAGAATCCTTTGCTCAGATAGACCCGGGTTTGAGGACCTTCATTGTCGTAACGGCCCACCTCGTCGGCGGGACTCCCCATCGTGAACGTTCCGGGCGGTATCCAGACAAGATTGGGTCGTGGCGCCGGAAACGGCGGTGGCACGACCGCGTTCTTCGTGTCGTCGACAATCAGCCGCGCGCGTCCGCGTGTGGTGAATTGATCCGGCCAATCGTTCCAGGCATTCCACGCGATATGTTTGCCCGCGCCCGGGGCCACGATCCCAGCGTCACCGCTCAGGTACGTGACCGGCACGTTGTAGCTGGCCCCGCCGTCGGAAGACATTTGCACCGTCACGAGGACCTGGTCGCTGTCGGGGTCAATCAGGTCGTACCAAATGTCGACGAAGAAGGTGCCGGGCCGCTGGCTTACGGCCAGATTAGCCACACGCGGTGGCACCGCCTGAGCCTGAACAGGCGGGGCAACGGCAGCATCGACAAACAGAATGGCAAGAGCTGGAAGAAGTGGGGAACACAGAACTCTCATAGGCTCATCAATACAAAGTCGGTAAGCAGAGTGAAGACCAATGGGCGGCGAGAAGTGACCGGTCAGTGGAGGTGGGGCGACGCTCCGCGGAGCCGGGCCGGATGTGCGCCAGCAGGTGACTTTGGCTCGCCAGGAGGCTCGCCCCACCGGCACTAACTGAGGGGTTACGCCGAGAACCATAGAGCATACGGAGCACATTTCCTGTTGGCGCGCGTCGCGTCGGCACGCTAGCCTTGTTTCGCCGGTCAGGATGTGCGCCGCGCGGTGCGGCCATGTCCTCCCGGCGGCGGGGAGCAATGCTCGAAGCGCGCAATATCAACTCCGCAGCACCGATTGGCCTGGTGTCAGATCCGCGGCCATTGGCGCGCGAAATCGCATGCGCCAATGCCCCATCCGTCTGGCGGCCCTTGGCCACACTGGAAACGCCCGACGTCGTCGACATCGCCACACTCAGGCTGTTTCTCGAAGACTACCGGGCACGCGTGCTCGGCACGATCGAACTCCCAGCCGTGCGTGATTCGTATCACCACGCAGACCACTATCAGGTCCGGGAGTTGATATCGCTCGACGTCGGCATGAACCAAGCTGAAAACTTCAAGCGATTTTCCCAAGCCAGCAAAGCTGTGGGGCGACGCCAACTTCGGCGCCTGCTGCCGATGCGCGACCAGCGGCTTGTGCGGAGATATTGGCGGGCCATCGAGCTTGGCGAGGCGAACGGCTGGCATCCGGTGGTGTTCGGCGTCGTTATTGCGCTTTTCTCGCTACCGTTGAGGCAGGGCTTGATCCACTACGCGTACCAAACGCTTAGTGGCTTCCTCAAAGCGGGCGCGGCCAGGCTTGCGCTTCCACCCGCGAAGGTCACGCTCGTGTTCGACGAACTGACAGCCGCCTTGCCCGCGGCAGTAGAGAGCACACTAAGGAGAAAGGAGATAGACATCCGAGATAGTCGCTGAACCCGCCGCCTAACAAGCAGCCGTCGCGACGACCGGAGTGATGCATCGTATGGCAGGCGCAACTCGTTTTCTCAGTGCCGGGGATTGGACGGTCATAGCGTTTTATCTACTTGGGATCGTGCTGCTGGGTGTCTGGTTTGGGAAGGACCAGCGGAATACGCGCGACTATTTCCTGGGCAGCAAAAACACGCCCTGGTGGGGAATTGGACTTTCCATAGTCGCCGCTGAAACGAGCGCCCTGACCATCATCGGCGTGCCGGCGCTGGCGTACGGCGAGAACATCGCATTTATCCAGATGATCACTGGTTACGTGATCGCGCGCGTCATACTGGCCGTAGTGATGGTCCCGCATTACCTCAAAGGCGAGATTTACTCGCCGTACCAGTTGTTTGCGGATCGCCTCGGCGCGTCAGCCCGGCAAACGGCGGGCGGGTTTTTCCTGCTTAGCGAAACACTAGCCGCGGGCGTGCGTGTGTACGTGGTGTCCATCCCGCTCCAGCTCATGCTTGGAGTCGGCGTTGTGCCCGCCATACTGCTGTTCGTAGGGCTCGCCCTCGTGTACACGTGCGTCGGAGGAGTCAAGGCGGTTATTTGGACCGATGCGGTGCAGTTCGGGCTGTTTCTCTTGGGTGGCATGTTCACGCTTGTGTACATCCCAACGTTGTTGGATGGCGGCCTTGGCGAGGTGGTGTCAAAAGCAATCGAGGGTGGAAAGCTCCACTGGCTGAATACGCAGTTTACATTGCATGAACCGTTCAACATCTGGATGGGCGTCATAGGCGGAACGGTCATGGTCATGAGCTCTCACGGGGCTGAGCAGTTGATCGTTCAGCGAGTGTTGGCGTGCAAGAACGTCGCCGACGGGCGCAAGGCTCTTATTCTGAGCGCGATCATGATACTGCCGCTATTCCTCATCTTTCTTCTTGTTGGC
>JAXDCU010000385.1:0-17561 GCA_034677645.1 Verrucomicrobiia bacterium | reverse complement strand
AGTACATTGGGGCACTTCCAAGAGAGCCAACGCCCGAATTCACAAAGCAATGCAGGAGCCGGTACTATCCAGCAGCGAAGAAATCGGAATCTAATCCAAAACGAACCACGCTATGGTTTGACCCTATTCCGCCACTTGCACCATCGCCCCCTTGCAGGGCAACCGGTTACACCGTGCCGAAGCCCGAAAATCGCCGTTTTCTCGTCTCAGTTGCGAAGGTTGGGCTAACGGCTCGGCAGGAGCCTCGCCCTCCCGGGAGCGTGCGACACTTGACTACTGACGACAAGCGGTTGGGCGGATGCGGCCTTGACCTCGGCGTGATTGAGGAGGAAGGCGCGGCGCTTGTGGGCGAACATCTTGAGGTTAATGCGCTCAGGGCGACGCCAGAAGTCACGTCCACTGGTCGTTTCTGCTGTCGCATTTCCGGCCGGCAACGAGTCGTCAAGACTCCTCAGGAAAGCCTCGGTGGTGTCCAACTTCCTTGTGTCTGTCTTCACATCATCAGCGATCAAGTCGTGGTACTTCTTGGCAATCGGCCCAAGTCGCTCCCAGTTAAGCCATGTGTCCGCGATCTCGCGGACGTAACCCAAGTAGCGCGCGCGGTATTGGGGCACGGCCAGAAGTCGTGAGCGAAGTGGTTTGGTCGTGTCGTCCACCGCAACCAGCGGCTCGAGTTCAACACCGCCGCCGCCCATTCCACCGGGCCCGCCTGGCCCTCCGAATCCGGGGCCGCCCGCGGCGGCGAATGTCTCGTTTATGTCGTGAGGGGTCAGGTGGAATCTGCCACTCTTATCCAGATAGATGTTGTAGTCGCTAGAGCGTGTCCAATAGCCGTCGTTGTTTATCAGAACGAGGTCGAGCGCCAGGAAGCGCAAGACCCCATCCACATCGAGGATTGGCTCGATTGCTTGTGGCAACCGCTCCAGGTCGGTTTCGTTCAGCGTCCGGCAGAGTTTGATGAGGTCAGCCCAGACTTCGGGGCTGTCCTTGGACTTGATATTGAACAGGCGTTTGTACGTGGTGAGATCGTCACCGAAGTATTCCAAGCCGGCGCGTGTCCCTGGGCTGCCAGGCACTTTCCATCGCGTCCCCTTTGTCGTGCCATACCACTCAGCCACGAACTCCTTGTTGACCTGCTGGATATTCGGGTAGACGCCCCATGACTCGCCGTTGATGAATACTCTGACGAAGTTGGCCTTGGCCGCCGGAATGTAATGGCGGCAGATTTCAAGATAGAGCACGGCGCGCAGAAAAGACGGGTCCTCGTTCGAATTGAGAAAATTGAAAGTGCGGTAGCCGCCGAAGTTCTGGTCTTTGTGAACGAAATCGAACGCCAGATTCAGCGGACGCTTTCGCCCCTGACCGGCGAACATGTAAGATGTGCCACCCCGAAAATGCACGCCCACATCGCGATACGTTCTGCCGTCGACCGTTACTTTTGCCGGCACTTCGACGTCTGTGTTCTTGAAGTCGGCCAGTTCGCTCTCCCAGTCGGCGTTCTCAAACTCCAGGACGAAGGTCCGAATTGTGAACGGATCGTAGATCGGAGCGGTGGGATAAGACTTCACATCGGCGTGTGTCAGCTTTCGTCCAGGTTGACCAAGCTGGTCAGTCTCACCGCCGCGGCCGCCCATGCCAGGTGGCCCGCCAAACCCTCCAAAACCGCCGGGACCGCCAAAGCGTCTGTTTGCGTTTTGTTCCTTGATCCACTCGCGCGCAGTCTTGCGCTCTTCGTTATTGAGCCAACCGCTGCCATCTTTATCAAACTGTTTAACTAGTTGCCTTTCGTTGTTCATTCCACCTGGACCGCCCGGACCGCCAAAAGAACCGGCAGGACCGCCGGGAAAACCACCTGCGCCGCCGGGGAATCCGCCCTGACCGAAACCGCCTGGGCCAAAGCCTCCAGGACCAAACGGAGGCGGACCGTCAAAGTCCGGTCCAAATGGGGGTGGGCCGTCGAATTGGCCCGGACCGAAAGGGGGTCGATCGCCATGTCTGGCTCGGTCCGCCGGAAGCGGACTATCGGCGCCATGCTGTTGGTCGGGCTGATTCGTTCCTGGGACTGATTGCTGCCCGAGTGTGACGGGGAAAAACAGAAGCGCGATTGTCAGGGCTGATGCTGCGATTGCGGCGAGGACAGGTCTCATTCTAAGGTCTGGACGACAATGTTAGTCGTCGGTAGTTCTTCGTGAGCGAGTGTCGTGACGCCCCACATCGAGAATACCGCCAAGGGGCTGCGATCGCGTCTCAGTACCATTTGCGGAGGCGCACCTCGATTTCAAGATCGCTCCCGACCTGCTGTTTGAAGGCATTCAGATCAGTCGTAGGTGTGCTAGGCGTGTGATGGCATGGATAGACCACCTTGGGTCTGAACTCGCGTGTGGCGCCAACAGCCTGTGCCACGCTCATTGTGTAAGGCTTGTTCATGGCGAGGAAAGCCACGTCGATATTCTCCAGCGCGCGCATCTCGGGGATATCTTCGGTGTCGCCGCTGATGTAGATGCGTTTGCCGCCGATTGTGAGAACATAGCCGTTTCCGACCCCTTTCGGATGCTGGCTGCTTGTGGTGTTGTAGGCTGGCAATGCCTCCGTGCCGACGCCCGCAACAGTTGTCGAGGAGCCGTTGTTCATCACGGTTGTGATGCCACGGAGACCCGCGAAGGAGGATTGGTTGTAGACCAGGGTCGGCGCCAGGATGGAAGCGTTGTCGGCTTTGATCGCGGCGATGTTGACGGCATCGAGATGGTCCCCGTGCTGGTGTGTTACGAGGATCAAATCGGCTTTCGGCAATCCCGTATAGCGTGTCGCCGGCCCAACTGGGTCTACATAGATCGTCTTGTCTTTCCAGTGAATGACGAACGAGGCGTGATTGACGGGGTGTATGACCACGTCGCCGTCGGCGGTGTCGAGGTGATCACCTGTGATCGCGTCGGAGTCACGAGCCTGCTGGGCCCTGTAATAACATGCGGGCAGGTAGAGCGCGGCGGAGTCGGTGATCTGATTCACTCCAATACTTGCCAGCGTGAACAGTCCGCGCCAGGCGGACATGTCAGTCGAAGCGTGGATATGCCAAAGGACGCCGGCCGGAGCGGTGAATCTGAGAACGATTTCCTGGTTGGGGGGGCGTTGGAGATCGGTGAAGGCGGGAGGTTCCGCCGCAAACGCTGCAAAACTCATTGTCAGGGACAGCAAGAGGGGCGTTCGATCTGTCATAATCCGCTACGCGGTTCGAGTTCTCTTCCCAAATCCGGTTCAGACAGTGAACGGACGCCGTGTGCAACACAAGCCAGAATCGACTGGCTTGGACAAACTTGGAGCTATTTCCAGGCCGTCAACAGGGTATCGTCCGCGGACTTCGCAACGCGGCGGACCACGCTCCTACGTGGATCGCGTCGAAGCGGAGCTGAGGGGGTTAGTCTCGAAAGTTTGCCGGGCGCGGCTTTGCCCCGAAACCGGCTGTCTATTGGATTTGTCGCGCCCGCGGAGCCAATAAGTGCGCTGGGAACCGAATCCCTTGAGTTCTACCAAGCCTCGTTCCTGGAACACAAAGTGCGGGTGCAATCGCTTGTAAACGAGCTCGCTCACCTGAATTGAGCCGGGTTCGCCCGTGGATTCGAGGCGGCTTGCGAAATTCACGGTCTGCCCCCATACATCATAGCGATACACTGATCGGCCGATCACGCCTCCCACAACCGGACCCGCGTGCAAGCCGAGGCGTGCCGCGATGGGCAGGTTTTCTCTTTGCCTGAGGTTTGCCAGAGTGCGCTGCATCGCGAGAGCCAATGAAGCAGTGGCAGTCGTGTGGTTTGGGTGCTCAAGAGGCGCGCCCGCGACCGCCAGGTAGCTGTCGCCTTGGGTTCCGACTTTCTGAAGGCCATAGCGCGCGACAAGACGGTCGAATCGGCTGAAGATGCGGTTCAGAAGCGCCACGACTTTTTCTGGTGACATTTGCAGCGACCACTTCGAAAAACCGGCGAGGTCGGCGAACAAGACCGTGACGTCCTCGAACGAGTCAGCCACAAGTCCATGCCCCATCTCCAAACGCCGTTGGATGACCGGAGGCAGCATGGCGTCCATGAGTTTGGCGAGCCTTGCGTGCGAATGGGCGATTTCTTCATAGCACCGCCCTTTCTCGACGTTGATCGCCAACTGCCGAGCTACGCGCATGAACCTCTCCACATGCTCTGCCTGGTACGCATGCTGGCGCGTTGTTGAGAAGAAAAGGAAACCAACCGGTTTCCCCTTTGCAATCAATGGGCACGTCAGACTCGATCGCATGCCTTCCTCGACCATCAGTCTTGTCGAATCGGACTGAGGATTTGCACGGAGGTAAGCCTTTAGGTCGTTGAGAATCCTCGGAA
Organism: Verrucomicrobiia bacterium; assembly: GCA_034677645.1. GTDB lineage: Bacteria > Verrucomicrobiota > Verrucomicrobiia > Limisphaerales > J093 > JAAYVR01. Next base: position 13,200 of record JAXDCU010000385.1, on the reverse strand, counting down.
CACCGCTCTGAGCGGTCTTCTCGAGACTGCTGTTTGCCAGCGGCGCGGCATAGCCGATCCCGAGACGTGATTTGTTGGACTTCGTGCGCGTCCAGTACACGCGCACCGTGCTGCCTTCATCCTCAATACGCGAGAAGCTGATTCGTTCGTACGGCACGAGCGTCTCGAAACTCTCAAAGACAAAATCGAGTATCTCAGATGTGTCGAGCCCTGAGTTCATCTTCCGCGTGATTTCGTCCAGGAGCAGCGTCTCTCTATTGACCGACTCGGTTGGCGCTGGAACCGCACTCGAGGAACCTCGGCACGGGCGGGCACCGTCAGTCGCCCACGCCTTCGCGGCGACTATTCGACCAGGATTAACAAGGCCGCTGTCCATCATAAGCCCGCCCAACTGACATTAGAAAAACTATAGACGATAATCAGAGAGACGCAAGTCGACGCCTCACGAATCAGACCAGATACACGGTCACCTTCTTCGGCCCGTGCGCGCCCAGAACCAGGATGCGTTCGATGTCGCCCGTGCGGCTCGGGCCGGTGATGAAAGACATCATGCTGGGGTAATTGGGATGATACTTTGCGCGGAGCAGTGCGAGAGCTTCGGGCAGATCGGCCACAAGTTGTCCGCGCCGGGCCAACACGACATGGTGCGGCGGCAGGACCGTCAACGCGCGTCCGCCAGCGCCGCGGGACGAGACAAGCACGCTGCCAGTTTGAGCGACCAGAGCGTCGCATTCCGTGATCCCGACGTCGCATGTTGCGAGTTCGCGCTTTTCGTAACCCGCGTCGGTCAGGAGCACTGGCAAATCCAGGGCGGCACACACGGTGTCAGTCAGAGTGCCGCGGTGACTCGCGATGCGCTTCCAACCCTGAGAGTCGCGGAGTGACTTCAGCTCCAAGCTGAGGCGCTCCGGCAGCGGCAACAAAGCGAAAGTCGCGCCCAGGTCAGCCGAGTTCGCCGCGAACAGGTCCACCCGGTTCTCGAATGACGAGCCGGCGGCCGGCAAAACGCGCCGCTGATCAACACGGCCGGACAGCACGGCGTCGGGCGCGTGTAACGAATGCGGCGATGGCAATCGCAAGGCTTCGCGGATGCGTGCAATGATGTTGTCGCGTTCGCTCATGCGCGTCTCGTCCACCATTCCCTGAAACTCATGGGCGCAAATGGGGGCAGGTTTCGGGTGCGAGTCCAGACGTAAGCCGGATCGAGCTTCGTGCCGAGCACGATGGGATGGAACTTCTGGCCAAGTCGGCATGCCTTGGTCACCAGAGCCCAGAGCGTATTGCTGTTGGCGATTGGCGCGAAGAGCGCGAATGCGATTTTCTGCCACCAAACTGGGTTGTCGCGCGAGGCATCGCGGCGGTGCTGGAGCAGATGGTGGTGGAGGTCGATGGCGACCGGGCAAGCTTCGGTGCAGGCGCCGCAGAGCGATGAGGCGAACGCGAGGTGTTTCCAGTGGTTGAGGACCTTGAGGCTCGGAGTGAGGACGGCGCCGATGGGGCCGCAGTAGGTTGTGCCGTATGAATGGCCGCCTACATTGCGGTAGACCGGGCAGACATTCAGACACGAGCCGCAGCGGATGCAATGTAGCGTGTCGCGTTTCTCGGCGTCGGCGAGCAGGGCGGTCCGATTGTTGTCCAGGAGCACAACGTGGTACTCTTCCGGCCCGTCGGGTTCGCCGGGCTGGCGCGGGCCGGCATAGAGAGTGTTGTAACCGCTGATCAACTGCCCCGCCCCGACAGTGGCAAGCATCGGGAGAAACAACGCGAGGTCTTCGAGCCTGGGCAGGACTTTCTCGATGCCCAGCAGCGTGATCATCGTTCGTGGGAGCGCAGCGGTTAAACGGGCGTTGCCCTCGTTCTCAGTGACGGAGATCATGCCCAGGTCGGCAACGGCGAAGTTAGCGCCGGTGATGCCGGCGTCGGCTGAGATGTATGTTTGGCGGAGAACGCGTCTGGCGACCATTGTGAGCTCTTCGGGGTTGTCGGATGGTGCATCGCCGAGCTTCTTCTGGAAAGTATTCTGAATCTCGCTTCGGGTGAGGTGCATTGCGGGAAAGACGATGTGGTAGGGCGGCTCGCCTCTGAGCTGTACGATGAACTCACCAAGGTCAGACTCGACCACGGCATGGCCAGCGCGCTCCAGCGCTTCGTTGAGGTGAATCTCCTCGGCGGTCATCGCCTTGGACTTCACGACGGTCCGCGCGTTCCGGTCTTTGAGGATGCGGAGTATGATATCGCAGGCCTGAGCGCCCGTGCTGGCCCAGTGCACCTTTGTGCCGCGTGATTCGAGGCCGAGAACGAGCTGTTCCAGGTGGCGGTCGAGATGGTTGACGGCCTCCCACTTGGTAGCCGCGGCGATGCGGCGCGCTTCTTGCCAGTCCTTGAACAGGGTCTTCTTCTGGTCGCGCTTTAGCGCATACTGATCGAGCGCCGTGTTGATGATTTGGCGGTGGCGCCGGTCGGCGGTGATTCGACTGGCATCTTTCTTGAATTGTCTCGCGGCGGCGAGCATGGGAGTGAGTGAGTGGTACGCGCGACTGTCAGTGTCAGTAATCACCCGCAAGGACTTCGGCAAGGTGAATGGTCTTGAGTCGCCCTTTTCGACGATCGATTAATCCCTGGATGTGCATCAGACAGCTCGAGTCCGATGAGACGATGTACTCGGCCTTTGTCTCGGTGGCCAGATCGCATTTCACCTCGCCCATCGCGGTTGAGATCATGGGAAACTTGGCCGAGAACGTGCCGCCGAATCCGCAGCAGACCGTCTGCTTCATTTCGACCAACTCCAGTCCCTGCACGTGGCGCATCAGCTTGCGCGGAGCTTCGAGGATGTTCATCTCGCGGAGGCTGTGACAACCGTCATGGTAAGTGACGCGATGGGGGAATCGGGCGCCCAGATCAATGATGCCCAGCTTATCGGTCAGAAACTGGGCGAATTCGAAGCACTTGACTGAGACTTGCTTCGCCAAGACCTCGTGAGATGTGCCGGCCAACAGGGTGGGGTAGAAAACTTTCAACATCGCGCCGCAAGAACCGCTGGCGATGACAATGACCTCGGCGTTTCGCACCTGATCGAGCATCTTGATGGCCACACCACGGCTTTCGTTCCAGTAACCGGTGTTGAACGCAGGCTGGCCACAGCAAGCTGGCGAGTCAGGGCATACGACCTTGTGGCCGAGCTTCTCCAGAATCCGAACCATCGCAATACCAACTCGAGGATAGAACAGGTCGACAAAACAAGGAATGAAGAGTGTGACGGTCATTGAATCACCGATTTCCAGGCGACTGTCTCAACGCACTTCAGCATCGCGCCCGCAGCCAAAGCTCTCAGGCTGTTTATCTCAAGCCGAGCATTGGGACAAGCCAAAAGCCAGGAGCTCACCGATATCACACCGACGCCTTGGCACCGTGGAAAGGAGAGCCTCCCCCCGTGCTCAGGGTCTCCCGGGTTCGCGCGCCCAGCGGAGCCCTACCCTCTCGCCGGCCTCAACCGCGCGCCAGTAGTCGGCTTGGCGAGATTCGTACACCCCGGGCAGACCCCGGGCGTCGGCGTCCCTATCGATCTCAATCCACTGGGTCGACGGCGCGGGTTTGGGTTCGGCCATGAAGCGGCTGGCCTCAGATCGGATCGCGCGCGTCACAGGCCGGTCCGTGCCGTCCGGTTCGACGATTCCGAAATCGCTGTTCTCATTTGCCCTGTACCCGCCCGCATACCACCAGAAGAACACCCCGTCAGCTCCGGACTCGCGCAACATTCTGTAGAAGTCGCGATAGAATCCTGCCGCAGACTCAAGCCGCGTCTGACTGGGCGCGGCCGCGCGCGTATCCCAGACGTTGTAGCCCATCTCGGCCCAGATCAGTGGGAGAGCCGGATTGCACAGACGCGCGTAGGCCGCGGTGAAATGACCGCCCTTGACTTGGTTCCAATCCCCGATCCGGCCATAGGCTTCGGGTTCCCACAGATCGACAGCTTGGCGCAGGCCGTGGAGGTCGTATGGGAGCAGATGCTCCGAGTTGAGCGTCGGATCCCCGGCATGCTGCATCCGGAAGCTGACAAGATGGTGCGGGTCAACTGCGCGCACGAGCCGTCGAGCTTCGGCGTACTTCGTCCCGACAAGCTGGTCGAGGAACAATCTGTAGTCAGCCGCTAATCGGCGCCATAGGCCATCAGTAATCAATTGTTTCATTGGCGGAACGCCCATGTTCGTCAGCGCTGTGTTCCCGGCGGTGGGTTGGGTTGGCTGATTGTCCGGTCGATTACTCGTTCGTGGAGCGGGCACACCCCAGTACCTCTCCGCGGCGCCAATCGAACCATAACGGCGAATTACCCACTCGCTCCAGTCCGCCGCGTAGTTCCGCTGTTGGTAAGCGTGATCGTAGTGGCTCGGTTCCCACGCCAAGTCATAGGCAAAGACCGTGTCGTTCCGGGGCAGCCGATAATGTTGGATCAGGGCTTTCATCTCCGGCCAGCGGAAAGCCATTGGCGTGCCGGGGCGAAGGGAGAGGTTCACCTTGATGCGATGCCGTTCAGCGCGCCTAAGGAAATCGAGCAGGTGCATCGCGTCAAGGTCTCGATGGTAGACAAAAACGCTCACCGAATTCATGTCCATGTCGACGATGCGCCGCAAATCTCGTTCGATGACTTCAGGGTCGTAAGCGCCACGTCCCAGCCAGTACTCGAAGTGGCTGCTCACCACTCCAATGCCGGAAGAGGGCATGTAATTAACCCCATGCGCCTTCCACGGCTCGCCGCCCAGCCACGATCGGCCTTCGCGAGCTTCGATGTACTTCGGTGACTTGCTCGGCTCCCACACCGCAACCTCGTGCGCGAGCATGTCCAGCGAAATCCCTCGCTCCACAAGCGTCACACTCACACGACCTATTTGCGGAAGTTGTTCGACCGCGAATCGACGCGTTTCGCTCACAGTCGCCCGCTCGCCCGGCTTAAGCTCGACTTGGCGCTTCTCAACCCTCCCATCGCCGAAATCAAGGCCGGTTGCGTCTATTGCCAGTTCCAGACCCAAGACCGGAGACCGGCCGAAATTGACGACGGTGGCGCCAACCTGGGTCCGCTGATCTGGAAACATCGTGAAGAACTCAGCCCCACCCTCGACAATGAACACACCTTTTCGGATGCGGGCGAGCACATGTCTGAGGGACGATTGCGCCAACTCGCTCTCGAAAAACTCGATTGTCGTCGGCGTATAGACCGCCCAGACACCGCCGGCAAACTGCCCCTTGTCATGCACTAGTAACGCTCCGACTGCGCCCCTGTACGCCGTGTGTTCCGCCAGTTCAGAATGACGCACACCGTCAACGTGCCCGGTCCTTTGAACCAGCTCTGGATCGATCGCAACCAATAACGGCTGCCATCGCCAGTCACGCCCCTGTCCGAACCCACATCCTCGAGGGCGCGGATGCAGCCCTCGCAAGCCGGTCTCGGCGGGGAATACCGTTTGGCGTTTGTTCGGCCTACGTTCAAATGGAAGAACCATCTGGTCGGAGTATTCCGCGATCTGGACGGATGTTGTTATGGGGAACACCTGATACGCGGGAGCGAGCGATTCCAGACGCGGGAGGCGCCCGGCAATCGGGGGCGTTTGGTCTCCGAAAGGATTTGGCGCCACGCCCAGCTCCGCGAACCAGAACTCTTGTGGTCCGGGATCGAGCGCAGTGTGAGTGTGTGCAAGCCCAAGCGTGAATCGCGCCGCTCTTGACAGTCGAAGTTTGTCACCGGCTTGACCTCGCGGCGGGGGTGGTTCCCATGGTCTGAACGCATCCGGCGGCAGAACGTACCTTTGCCATTCCGGCTTCAGATCAACGGTGGCGATCCAGCGCGAGCCGTCGGTCTCAACCCACTCGACGGCGAGCTGCCGAGTGGCTTGTCCTCCCTTGGCGTGGAAGCAAGTGAGTGTTTGATCGGAATCGATCCCCCAAGACCGGCCTGGAGGTTCGAGAGTGTCCCAGCCGGTGACCTCTTCCATCGTAACGTGAAGGGCCGCGATGCTTCTATTCGCGCCACCATCCCCCATACGGAGGTTTTCCACGATGCGTTCCCTAAGACAGCGCGATCGAGGCTGGTCGGTATGACGCGTCCACCTCCCCACGTCCTCGCTACTCAGATCAATCAGAATACGCTCAGTGGATTGGGCGGACAGCGAATCCTCGTAAGTCGCACGTGACATCCAGCGACCCGCCAGGCTGAACGTCGGGCTTTCCCACGCCGTAAGACCACACGCGAGCAAATCGCCGCCTTGTTTTAGGAACTGCTCAATCGGTCCTACGGACTCGACCGGAAGAAGTCGCGCGTCCGGGATAACCAGGAGGTCGATTGTGTTGGTGTTAAGACGAGAGCGGTTCGTCAGAGCCGCCGCACCGAAGCTCTCAACCGTGTAGCCAGCCTGCGACGCCAAGTTAGCCAACTGCCGCGCTAGTCGGGGCCTGCCGCCAGGGACATCCATTTCCCATACGGCCGCGCTTACGGTCGCGTAGCCCGCCGGAGTCTCTGCCGCGGCAAAAGCCGGAACCGCTGTCCGCGGCACTAACGAGAGGATTGCTATGGCTGAGATGGCACATGCTCGCATGTCTTCAGCATACGATTGCTTCAGAGCATTGTCAGCACGGGCGAAAACCCCCAAATCCTCGTATGAACTCACCACCAAGCTTGCGAAGTCCGCGCAGGAGAGTCCCGAGATAAGCATGGGCCTTTTGGCTATTCCCTATAGAACAGAATTGGGTGTGCTGATCGCTGTTCCTTCGCGTTCTTCGTGTCTCCGTGGTGAGATTAGTCGACTACTGGCACCTCACGCGATGACTGGGGAAGCCGTTGCGGACGCGTGGATTTCCATCCAGGTCAAGGGCGGCCAACTGACGATCAGAAAGGAGTTAAAGGAAACTTTGGTTTGTGCTCAACTGGACGACATGGTTTGTTGGCGCCTGTCTCATGAACACTACCGCGTTTCGATTCGCTCTGGTCCTGACACTTGGTCTTTCCACTTCAGCGCGCGCGCTGGCCGTCAATCCAACGATGGCCGAGATGGGCGATCGGGACATCTGGCTCAATGAACATCTGCTTGATGTCAAGCTGACAGTCCCGGACGGCGCAACCGGATCGGCCGGTGACCAGCAGCCGGACTCACGAGAGAAGTCCCCGTCTGAGCTGCCGATTGCCGCGCCAGAGCAGCGGCGCGGTTCTTTGCCGTTCGCCTTCATTTATGGCGGCCGGTCATCCGACTCTTTGCTAAGGAATTGGCGCCACATCAAGAGGACCGAGCCCATCGACAATGGGCGCGTCCGGCACACGCTGACATGGGCTGACGCAGCGAGCGGCTTGGAGGTGCGCTGCGTGGCGGTGGCTTTCGGCGAGTCCCCTGCCGTGGAATATGTGCTTCATTTCGCCAACACGAGCGCCACTAACACGCCTATTCTTGAACAGATTCGGAGCCTGGACACTCTCGTCAGCGCACGGGGCGGTGGTGTGCGGTTGCACTCTTCCCTCGGCGACCACAACTCGGCCCGCAGCTTCGAGCCGATGGTGGAGAGCTTGCCAACGCAGGCCGGTCAGGAACGGGTGTTTGCCCCGGTCGGTGGACGGTCCTCGGACCCCTATCTGCCATACTTCAATTTGCAGCGACACGCGGATGGGATTGTTGTGGCCATCGGATGGTCGGGGCAATGGGAGGCGGGCTTTGGGCCGGCGGGCACCGGCACGGTGGCCGTACGCGCCGGTCAACAACTGTCACATTTCCGGCTGCACGCTGGCGAAACGGTGCGCACGCCGAGTGTATTGCTTCTTTTTTGGCGGGGAGCGGATGCATTGCGCGGCAACAACCTCTTTCGACAACTGCAACTGACGCACCACTCCCCGCGTCACGACGGTCAGTGGGTATTCCCGCCGATCTGCGCCAGCGTCAACAACACGGACCCAGACGGTTCATACGAAGGGCCGCACGTGCGAGTCATGCCCGCTCTGGCCCGGCGAGGATTTGAAGTGTTTTGGTCGGACATGGACCCCCAGCACTGGTACCCAGGCGAGTTTCCCCAGGGCACTGGGAACTGGGTGGTTGACACGAAAAAGTACCCGCGCGGTCTGGCGCCTGTTGGACAGGCGGCCCGAGCAGCGGGACTTGGTTATTTGCTGTGGTTCGAGCCGGAACGGGTGGCGCCTGGCACGATGGTGGCGCGCGAACATCCCGAATTCGTCCACGGCGGGAGCGGCGGTGGGCTGTTCAAGTTCGGCGACCCCGTTGCCTGGGCTTGGATGCTTGAGTTGCTGGACGGGTATGTCAAAGAAGCGGCGATAACGTGGGTCCGATGGGACTTCAACATGGAGCCGCTAAAACACTGGCGCGACAACGACGCTCCTGATCGTCAAGGCATTTCGGAAATCCGGCATATCCAAGGGCTCTATGCCATGTGGGACGAATTGCGGAAGCGGCATCCGCGCCTGATGATCGACAACTGCGCCAGCGGCGGGCGCAGGATAGACATCGAGACCTGCCGGCGCAGTCTGCCTTTGTGGCACAGCGACATGGTCTGTCTCAAGCCGAACCAGGTCGGCGAACAACTCCAGAACGCCGGCCTCTATCGCTGGGTCCCGTTCCACGCGTGCGCTGCATTCGGATATGAACCCGCCTATTCCTTCCGCAGCGGGATGTGCGGTGGAAACATCGTCGTCGCCGGCAACGCCCAGGGCCACATGGGCACCGCCGATCCGGACACCGAAGAGTCGGCTTTGCGCACAACCGCAATCTACCGGAAGATACGCCCGTACATCACCGGTGACTTCTATCCGATCTTTCCGCACGACCAACGTGACGACGCATGGTTCGGGTACCAGTTCCACCAGCCCACCGACGACACTGGCATGGCCGTGCTGTTCCGTCGCGACAAGAACACTGAGACCGAGCGGATCGTCCCGTTTAGCGCGATCAAGCCCGATGCGGTCTACGCCGTAAGTTTCGAGGACACATCGGAGAAGCTGGTAATACGGGGACAAGACCTGTCGGAATACAAGGCACGAATTCCGTCCGCGCCCGGATCGGCCATCGTCTACTACCGCCCGTCGAGCAAACCTTAAGCGCGCACGTTGGTCGCCGCCTGAGAGTCAAATGGCTGTCGTGTAGGCGGGGGAGAGTCCGCCAACACCGAGTGGTCCTTGTGCTGCTCTGTCTTGCGGAGTTCTCGCGGGCAACGGAGATTTCACCGTTTTGAAGTCCTCGCGTTACCAACACCTCAGCGCGGCGCGGGCGAGGGGTTTCAATGCCATCTTGGCGATCTTCGCGGCGGGCTCGGTCCAGTTGCGGCTGCGCCGCGCTGCGTGGATTCCAATTCGCTTTGCATCGACGGGGTCCTCTCCTATAACTGCCTTCGAATGTTGTCGTCCGACCATCGTGTCAGCATCTTCGCGGCCCGCGCGAATGACGTGGTCCTGAGGCGGCATGGCGTTGGGTGGTTTGGGGCACTGGTGATGCTGTTCGGATTTTGCCTGGTGCTGCCAATGCGAGCCATGTTGCAGTTTGACGTATTCGTCGGCTATGGCAGCGGCGGCGGCAACGACGGCGTGGTGCGGGAAGGCTGCTGGTTCCCGGTTGCGTGCGAAGTTTTCAACGACGGCCCGGGATTCGATGCGGTATTTGAGTTCTCGTCGCGCCAGACTGGGGGGGGCCAAACGCGCCGGATGAAGATTGAGTTGCCGACCAACACAAGGAAACGGTTTAGCTTTCCGGTGTTTGCTGGTGCGAGCCGGTACGCCACGTGGGAGGCGCGTCTTCTCGACAGCCGGGGAAGACTCCAAGCCGAACGACCCGACATCCGCGCCCAAGACATTGCCTGTGAATCGTATCTCCTGGGCGGTTTGGCGCAGTCGTTCGCGGGTCTGCCATCCTTGCCGGAGTCACCGTCAGGTCGCAAACCCCAGGCCCGCGTGGCACGCATGACCGTCGAGCAATTCCCCGACAGTCCGATAGCCTTGGAGGGACTGAGTGCGCTCTACATCAACGCGGAAAAAGCTCTCGAAATGAAAGTGCCCCAGACTAAAGCGCTCTTGGCATGGGTCCGCGGGGGCGGCGAACTCGTCGTCGGTGTCGAGCAGGCTCAGGACGTCACGAGCACCCCATGGCTGCGCGAGCTATTGCCAGTCGAACTGACCGGGACCGGCACAAACAGAAGCAGCGGCGAGCTCCATCGGTGGTTGACCAGCGGCGTCGGCCCGGGAAGCGGCAACACGCGCGCCGCGCTCGATCCTGACCCTGGGTTTGAGGATGTGGAGTTTCTGGTTTTCAAAGGCGATCAGCTTGACGGGGAGGTTGAGCTGGCGGTGGGCGGCCAACCCCTTGCCGTGAGCGCGCGCCGTGGCCGCGGTCAAGTCACGCTCCTGCTCTTCAATCCCGAACGCGAGCCGTTCAAGTCCTGGAAACATCGCGCTTGGTTTTGGGCGCGTCTGGTCGGGCTTGCAGGAGAGTTCTTCGAGCCCGCGCCAGCGTCCGCGTACGGTGGATATGGGATCGATGGCGTGTTCGGATCGATGATCGAGACGCGGCAGACGCGCAAGCTGCCCGTCGAGTGGCTTCTAATTCTGTTGGTCGTCTACTTGCTGGTTATAGGACCGCTCGACTACTGGTGGCTCAAGAAGATTAACCGGCAGATGCTCACATGGCTGACTTTCCCTGCCTATGTCGTGCTGTTTTCGCTTTTGATCTATTACCTCGGCTACAAACTTCGCGCCGGAGAAACGGAATGGAACGAGTTCCACCTTGCGGACGTGATGCCTCGAAACGAGCGCGTTGAGTTGCGCGGCCGCACTTTTGCATCGATCTATTCGTCGGCGAACGCCCGTTATCGGCTTGCCACCGAAGCTGAGCACGCCGCGCTCCGCGGCGAATACCGTGGCGCGATTGGCGGCGCGAGTGAATCAAGTCGCGCTAGTGCCGAGCTGATCGCCAATGCCTTTCAGGCTGAGGTGGCCGTGGCGGTCTGGAGCAGTCTGATGTGCGTAAGCGAATGGTTGCAACCGGCCGACGCGCCCTTTACTGCCACAATAGCTCGTCGCGGCGATCAGCTTGAGCTGGCTGTTCAGAACCAACTCAGCAGAAAGCTTGGGCCTTGTTTTCTAGCAGTTGGAGGCCGCTTGCATCCGGTAGGAGAACTCGGGCCCAAGCAGAGCCGCACCGTTTCTTTGTCTTTGCAGGGCGGCACTGACCTGGCTGCGTTCGTGCGCGCCAGCAGCGCCCGGTTCTACACTGCCGCGATTTCTCGGACTCAGGCCTTCGGACGGAGTCAGCAAAGCAGGCTTGAGTTGACGCCTGAACATGTCATCGCGGCTTCATGCATCACACAGGCCGGGCCGCGCCAGGGTAACCAGCGGGCTTTCCTGTTGCCGCCCGGTCAGGAAATAAGCCCGCTGCTCGCGCGTGGAGATGCTGTGCTGATGGCATGGGACAGCGGACACAGCCCGCTGGCGAACCCTCTGCCGCGGTTCAAAGCGCCTTTTTCAACCCAGAACAGCATGTTCCGCCTGGCCATCCCGGTAACAAGCGCCAAAGCATCCACCAAATGAATCCCACGCCAGCCGTCCAGACTTTCAACCTCACCAGGTTGTACGGCGCCACGGTCGCGTTAAACAACCTCGATTTGAGCGTAAACCAGGCCGACCTCTTCGGCTTCATCGGCTCCAACGGCGCGGGCAAGACAACCACCCTGCGCATTCTGGCCACTTTCCTCACTCCTTCGGGCGGTCGCGCCGAAATCCTCGGCCACGACGTGGTCAAAGACGCCGATAGCGTGCGCCACATCATCGGCTACATGCCGGATTTTTTTGGCGTGTACAAGGACATGGAAGTGACCGAGTACCTGGATTTCTTCGGCGCCTGCTACAAGATTCCCGCTTCTCAGAGAGACAAGATTGTTGCCGACGTGCTCGAGTTGGTCGGGTTGATCGAGAAAAGAGGGGCATTGATCGGAGCGTTGAGCCGCGGCATGCAGCAACGTCTGGGCTTGGCCAGAGTGCTGATCCACGACCCAAAAGTGCTCTTGCTCGACGAACCGGCCAGCGGCCTGGACCCGCGCGCCCGCATCGAGATGATGGCCATACTCCAGGAACTTCAGCGCCTGGGGAAAACCATCATCATCTCCTCGCACATCTTGAGTGAACTGGAAACGCTCTGCAACCGCGTCGCCATCATCGAGAAGGGCCGTCTGATCTACACTGGCCCCGTCCAAGGCGTGCGCGACCAGATGACCACCGGTCGTGTGCTGTGGGTCAAAGTCAGCAGCGACCCTGAGCAGGCCATCGCCATGCTGCGCGTCCGACCGGAAGTTGCCGAGGCCGCCCTTGCCGACGGGCGCATCAAAATTACCATGGTCTCTCATGACATCGACAACAGCGTTGTGGCCGAGACACTCGTCAAAGGGGGCGCGCGGCTCTGCGAGTTGCGCGAGGACGAGCTCGGACTGGAGGAGGTCTTCCTGCGGGTCACCAAGGGGGAAACGCAGTAGGATCGAACACGAGTTTGCAGCGCGAACAGCACCCATGCAGAAACATGTCCCGTCCAAGTCGGCAATTTACTGGGCCATGAAATGGAGTGACTTGCTCCGCGTCAAGTCCGAGTTTCCAATCGACCTGGCGTGGGCCTTGCCAAACAACAAGAAATTTCTCCGCCGACATTGATTCAGATACAAAAACCATGAAACCCTCAATCGTTCAAACCATCACCAGACGCGCGTTTCTGGAGAGGCTTGCCATTAGCACAACCACGCTCGCATTCGTTGGATGCCAGCGATTGGACCGCCAAGCCAGCCCCGGCACCGACTTCCGCCTTGCTCTGATCTCGGACATTCACATACCGGCCGATCGAACCAATGGCAGCCGCGGCTTCAATCCGTGGGAGAACCTGCGCCGCACTGTGCCGGACCTTGTCGCGGCCCGACCCGACGGCGTGGTAATATGCGGTGATGTTGCCCGGCTTGAAGGGAAGATAGAGGATTACCGTGAAGTGCTCGCATTGATCGAGCCAGTGGCAGCAGTCGCGCCCGTCTACATCGGCCTTGGCAACCACGACGACAGTGCAAACTTCTCCTCGGTTTTCAAAAACCAGCCAGGCTATCACCCCTCAGTCCCAGGAAAACACATCACAGTCGTCGAACACGCGGTCGTCCGCGTTATCGTACTGGATTCGCTGCTCTACGCGAACAAGGTGGCGG
>JAXDCU010000384.1:0-9031 GCA_034677645.1 Verrucomicrobiia bacterium | reverse complement strand
AGCCAACGGCGCAGCTCAGCGAGTGGCGAATCGAGGGCATTGGCAAGCGCAAGGGTGGGTGGAGCCTCCGCCGCGCGCGAGCTGGGGCGCCAAACCACGTGAAGCACGACATTGCGATATGCTGGGTCTTTAGCGTGCCGGTGCTGGTGCCAGCCGCGCTGGCTGACATCAACCTCGACATCGCCAATGGCAGCCGGCTCGTCGCCAAACTGCACAATGGCTTCGCGGAAATCCGGGCCGGCTTCGCGATTCCAAATGCCCGGGTGAAGAACCGTCAGCGGAATTCCGTCCAAAGTTCGCAGGCGATCGCGCCTCAGCCGTTGTTCGAGCCAAACACGCTGGAGAAGACGCTCATCCGGAGTGGCTAGCTCGTCTTCCTCACGCGGTGACGTCGGCGCGGGGCGCTGGCTGTATTTATCTGCCGGGCTGGAAGACACCTTGCCGTTGCTTTTGCCCCGCGCTTTCTGCAATGTCAAGCGCCGGCTGTGAGAACGCAGCAACTGTCAACTTGGTTAGCAACTCACGTAAGGAACCGTCTGAAAGCGGAGTTCGGAATGGTTCTGGATCAAATTATGAGTTGTGTGAATTCGTCATGTGGAGCGGCCGCGATCAGGACGCGACCCAAAGTCGACGAGACGCGCCTTTGTGCTTGCCCGTCCGCGCCAGTATTATGAGCAAGGCGCGCACCCAACCGATGATCGAGGTCGAACGTCTGACAAAGCGCTTCGGACGACGGGCAGCGATCGACGACGTGTCATTCACCGTGGCGCAGGGTGAGATCGTGGGCTTGCTTGGGCCAAACGGAGCTGGCAAGAGCACCATTATGCGGATTCTGGCATGCTTCATGCCCGCCACGTCCGGAAGCGCCCGTGTCGCCGGCTTGGATGTGTTTCGCCAGTCTGACGCTGTCCGAAGACGGATTGGTTACATGCCGGAAAACAACCCACTCTACCCCGACATGCGGGTGTGCGAGTACCTGAAGTACCGAGCGCTGCTCAAGGGCTTGACGTCGCGCGAGAGTCGCGTGCGCGTGGACGCCGTGACTCAACAGTGTGGATTGATCGAAGTGAGCAGACAAGTGATCGGCAGCCTCTCCAAGGGATACCGTCAACGCGTGGGCGTGGCTGACGCGCTGGTGAATGAGCCAGCTCTCATAATATTGGACGAACCGACGATCGGTCTTGACCCGCACCAGATTCGCGCCGTGCGCCAGCTCATTCTTGAACTTGGGCGCCAACACACAATCTTGCTTTCGTCGCACATTCTTCCCGAAGTCGAAATGACCTGCCAACGTGTGCTGATCATGCACCAGGGACGCGTGCTCGCGGCGGATACAACGCGGAATCTGCAGGAACGGTTGAGCGGAGGCATGCAGGTTGTGGCCGAGATCGAAGCCCCTCTGCGAGAGCTACTGGAATGCTGGGAACAGACAGATGAGATCGAGCGGCATGACGTCACCGCGTCAGACAGTGGGTTTTTCCGTTGCATGTTGACACCACGCGCCGGCGTTGACTTGCGGCCGCTAGTATTCGACATGGTCCGATCGCATGGCTGGCGAATGCGCGAACTGACGCGAAGTTGCCATTCGCTCGAGGACGTTTTTGTGCACGTGACCAGGCCCGACCGGGAGGAGGAGATAGTCTGATGCGCGGATGCCTGATCATTCTGCGACGGGAGTTATGGGGCTTTTTGGGGTCGCTGACAGGCTACGTGATCATGGCAGCGGCTCTGATGTTTTTGGGGCTGGGTTTTGTGGTGATGTTGCTGGCTTACAACGGTGACGCGATCGATGTTCCGCTGACCGAGTTGTTCTACGGCACGATGTTCTTCTGGCTGATCCTGCTGGTAACTACTCCCGTGACTACCATGCGCCTCTTCGCTCTGGAACGATCCTCAGGTACGTTCGAGACGCTGATGACCGTCCCGGTTGGAGACGCGCAGGTTGTGCTGGCCAAGTATGCCGCGGCGTTGCTGTTTTGCGTAATCGTCTGGTTGCCGCTGGCCGGCTGTCTGCGTCTGGTTCATCATTACACTGCTCCAGGAATCCCGTTCGATTGGCAGCCGGTCGCCACAACGTACCTGGGCATACTGCTCCTGGGCGCTCTCTACACCGCTATCGGCTGTCTAGCATCAGCGCTCACGCGCAGCCAAATCATCGCTGCCATGACGAGCTTTGCCATTGGTGTGTCGCTCTTCCTACTGAGTTTTCTCAAATTCAGTGTTGGGCGCCGCACGGGGTTGGCATCCAAGATCGCCACTTACGTGTCGCTCTTTGATCACATGGAGGATTTTGTTCGCGGTGTTGTAGACACGCGGCACTTGGTGTTCTACGCGAGCCTGACGGTTTTGTTTTTGTTCCTGACGCTGAAGGTGGTGGAAAGCCGCCGTTGGAGATAGACATCATGGCCAACCGCGAAAAGCCAACGCCTGGATTCTCCGCATGGAATCGGTTTGCCATCGCGTTGAACGTCGCGTTGTCTGTGGTTGCGGTGGTGGCTTTGGTGGCGATGGTCAACTACCTGGCTGGCCGGCATTTTCGGCGCTGGCACCTGAACCAGCGTTCCCAGGCCCTCCTCACTCCGGAAACTCAAAGGGTCCTCGCCGCTGTCACGAATGAGGTCCGCGTCGTTGTCATGTTCGATCGCGACAATCCGTTGTTCGGCCTGGTGATGGGCCTGCTCAAGGAGTACAGCAACCAGTGTCCGCGACTGACAATCGAGCACGTCGACTACAAGCGCGATCTCGAACGCGCACAAACCTTGATCGCGCGCCATCAACTCCCACCCACTGAGTCCGATCTGGTCATCGTTGAGACACGCGGCAGGGCCCGCCTTGTCCGCGAACCGGAGCTTTCGGATTACGACTTGAGCGGCTTGCTCACGAGTAGTCGCGAAGTCAGACGGGTCTCATTCAAAGGCGAAGCTCTTCTTACAGCAGCCATCGCTGGCCTGTTGGATGCGCGCGTGCCCCGCACATACTACCTCCAAGGCCACGGCGAACACGACTTAGCGAGCACCGAAACCAAATTCGGTTATTCCCGCTTCGCGCAGCTGCTCGCGCACAAGAATATCGAGGCACTTCCGCTCAGGCTAACCGGCGAAACCGAAGTCCCCGACGACTGTCAGATGCTCTTGATCGCCGGACCTCGCAGCAAGCTTGGAGCAGACGAGGTTGAGAGAATAGGACGCTACCTGAACCGCGGCGGGCGGCTGTTTGCCATGCTCAGTCTTATTCGGTCGAATCAGGGCGACACTGGATTGGAACCGCTACTGGGGGCCTGGGGCGTGTCCGTGGGGCGGCAATATCTGTTCGATCGGAACAACGCGGTGGTTGGTGGCGGCATCTTGTGCACGAACTTCTCCGCGCACCCCATTGTGAAGCCGCTGTGGGGCGACTCGCTCTACGTGGTGCTCGCGCGATCGATCGACCCGACGGGCGCGACCGTGCCCAGCGCCGACGCACCACGTGTGGAGAACTTGATGTCGACTAGTGTTGACGGTTTTGCCGCCAGCGGAATGAGCGACGCGGGTTTGCCCATATTGAATCCCGCTCGCGACCGCCGTGGCATCATCCCGCTGGCTGTTGCCGTGGACAAAGGCAGTATCAGGGGGGTGGCCGCGGATCGGAGCGCGACCCGATTGGTGGTGGTGGGCGAGTCGATATTCTTGGCTAATGAAACGATATTCAAAGCAACGGCGAACCTTGATTTCGCGAACCTGGCTGTGAGCTGGCTGCTGGACAGGCCAACGCAACTGGCTGGCATTCCGCCGCGTCCGCTGCGCGAGTTTAATATTACTCTGTCTCGCGCATCGCTGTGGCATTTGGCGTGGGTGCTCTTGGTCGCCATGCCTGGCGTGCCACTGGTGATTGGCCTGGCGGTCTGGCTTAGGCGGCGGCGTTAGCGATGAACACTTCGAGCACACGTTGGTTGCTTTTGTTTGCCGTCGGGCTCGGCGCGGTGATCCTCTTGTACGAGCGGCCAGGCGAGTCCACCAGCGAAAGCGCCGCGCGTCGATCGCGCGTGTTGCCTCTGCTCCTTCCCGATGATGTCAGCGCCGTTACAGTCCAACGCGATACGAACCTGACATTGCGCCTGGAGCGGACCAACGGGGGATGGGAATTCCTGGCGCCGATCCGATATCCTGCCCAGCCGGCCGGAGTCGGGGGTTTGCTCGAAGGACTTGCCAAGCTTGAGGTGAGGGGCGTGTTATCCGCCGCCGAGGTGCTCGCGCAGACCAATGGGCTTCGCGTTTTCGGGCTGGACCCGCCAAACGCGACCGTGGTCTTGAATCAGGGGAGTTCGCGCATGGAACTGAGGTTGGGAATATCGACGTTACTCGGCAGCGAAGTTTACGCTCAAGTTGTCGGCCAGGACGGTTTGGTGACGGTTGACAGGGGGCTCATGGCGTTGTTGCCGTATTCAGTCCACCAGTGGCGCGATGCAGGCGTGGCGTGCATGGCGGGTCTGAGATTCAACCGGATAGAGGTGCGCCCGATCACAAGCGGATTTGAGGTGGTCCGCAATCCGACAAACCAACAGTGGGAAATGACGCGACCGCTGCTAACCCGTGCCAACAACGCCAAGATCGAATCGTTGCTGGAACGCCTCGACTTGATCAGGGCGCTGAGCTTTGTCGCGGATGATCCGCGTGCCGATCTTGAACCTTACGGACTACAGCCTCCGAATCACGAGCTGGTTCTGGGGCAGGGGACGAATGACCTCGTGGTTCTGCAGTTCGGCCGCGGCCCTACTAATGCGCCTGACCAGCTCTTCGTGAGGCGCATGGCTAACTCGAACGTGGTGTTGGTCGCCCGCGCCGCCGTGGAGCCGTGGCTGGGCGGCTTCCGCGATTTCTGCGACCGTCGACTTGTCGTGTTCGACCCCGATCGCGTTGCACGCATCGTTGCGCGAGACGAAGAGCAGTTTGTTGTCGAGCGACAAGGCTCGAGAGAATGGCGGCTAACGGCGCCTTATGCAGCTTCAGCGGATCATCTGCTTGTTATCGAAATGCTAGCTTCACTCGCGGAGTTGGAATTTCTCGAGTTTGAGCGTGAGGTGACCACGGATTTTGCCGCTTATGGTCTTGCGCCGCCGCGTCGCCAATACAGGCTTGAGACGACAGTGACCAACATTGATGGAACAGTCACAAACGCGATTCTGGCGCAGGTGGACATCGGCGATCCAACAAAGCACAAGTTCTATGCCCGGCGCGGTTCCGAGAATTCCGTCGTGACCATGCTGGACACCGGACGTCTGCCGCGCGCGGCGTACGAATTGCGTGACCGACGCATCTGGGAATTCACGACAAACCAGATCGCCAGCATCACCATACGCCAATTCAACAACACGCGCCGCCTGCTCCGCACCGGCCCGGCACAGTGGGTCGCCGCCCCAGACACGCCCCAGTCCCCAATCAACGCATTCGCCCTTGAAGAAGCCGCATACCAGTTGGGAACCCTCCATGCCGCACGGTGGGTTGCGCGGGGCGAAGATCAGCTTGCACGCTACGGCTTCGGGTCCATCGACCATCAGATTAGCGTCGAGTTGATAGGCGAGGAGAAACAGCGGACGCACGTCGTCGGATTCGGACGGCAGACTCTCTCGGGCCGGACCGCATACGCGACCGTCAACATCGAGGGCGAACCCGCCCCAGTCATTTTCGAGTGCCGTCCGAGACTATATGAGCTGTTGCAGAGCGAACTCAGTGCTATGCCAGCCCCGTCCGGCGCCTCCAGATGATGCCGGCCGCCATCTCTGCTCCTAAACCGCCCCGAGCCCGATCATGGTCTCGCCGGTGTCGGATATGTTTGTTGCTTGCGTTGCTCGGACTAGCGGTCGCGGTCACCTGGCTCGATCGTGTGGGTGTCCCGGACGCTCTTCAGTCGCGTATTCAAACCAGTCTTCGGAAACATGGCGCCGACCTGCGATTCGAGCAACTTGTCTGGCGCTGGTACCGCGGACTTGTTGCGCGAAATGTGACAATCGAGTTGGCGAACGGAATGCCTGGCGCGAGGGCGGTCTTCGAAGAAGCCGCTCTCGATCTCAAGTGGGATGTTATGCTAAGGAGGAGACAATGGGAGATCAGTTCAATCGAGCTCCTCCGCGGCCAAGCACTCATCCCCCTCACGCTCACCAACGACCCTCCTGACCAACTCGAACTGAGACAAGTATCGGCGCGCCTGCGTTTCTTGCCCGGCAACATATGGGAGCTTGACGAGTTCAGCGCTGATGTTCTCGGTTCAACTTTCCACGCCGCTGGCACGGTCACTAACGCTAATGCCCTCTTCAGCGCGCCGTCAACCAGCTCAAATGGCACCAACCGAGCCAGCAGTCCCGTTCTTCGCTCCGGCCTCCGCCAACTTGTGCGGGTTTGCCGCCAGTTCGAATATGCCGCGCCGCCTGACATTCATCTTAACGTTCGCGGTGACGCGCTCGAATCGGCAAGGTTCGCGCTGAGGCTGCGCGGCACGATGTCGGGAGCAATCACAACCTGGGGGCGGGTGGCTGATTGCCGGATGGAGATTGACATCGATCCCAAGACGAGCACGAACACGCCAGCCATCCCGCAATTGAGTCTGCATATCCGCGGCGCTGACACGCCATATGGCAGACTTGATCATGCGCGCGTGCGCGCGCTCTTGAAGCAAGGCACTGCCGATAACGAGCCGCTGCAAGTTGACTGGGATGCGGTGGTCGAGGGCGCAAGCGCGCCCCATCTGACGCTCCAGTCAACGCGCTTGCGTGCGTCGAGCCTCCAATCCGAATACGACCCGTGGCTCTGGCACACCATAGTAGATCTCACCGCCGAGAACGTCAAAACCGATTGGGTCTCCTGGCGCGATAGCAGGACTATCGGTTCGCTGACGCATTCGCTGACCAACCTGTCGATACTCGACGCCGCATTCACTTCGACTCTGCATCAGACCGAATGCCGCTGGGGCAAGGCGGATTCAGCGACGCTCGCGAGCCGTATTGGGCCTGCCAAGTTAGATCGCGACATTGTTCGTGGGAACTCGTGGGGTTGGTGGACAAACCTGGCTTCCAACAAGATCAGTCTGGACATGTCGGTTCATAATGTCAGTTCCTCGCGCCTGGACGTGAGCGATATTGATGTTGCGGTTGATTGGCAGGCGCCAGAGCTGAGACTGTCGAACTTGGACGCCAAGATTCGGGGCGGGCTCTTGCGAGTCAGACCGGCGTGTCTAAACGTGGAGACGCGCGTTGCGACTGCTTCGCTCCTCTCGGAGTTCGATGTCCATGCTGTCGGACCCTTGATTGGAACTCGGGCGGAGCGATGGCTCAGTCAGTTCGATTGGTCCAGCCCTCCTTGGGCGGAGGCGGGCGTCACTGTCTTGCTGCCGCCATGGACGAGCGCAAGCACGAATTGGCTGGCCACCATGGCGCGCACCTGCCGTCTGGAAGGCAAAGTCCAGGGGCGCGATGCGTCCTATCGGGGAGTGTCGGTCTCGTCGGCGGCGCTACATGTCTCGCTCTCGAATGAAGTGCTCAGGCTGACCGATTTCAAGATCAAGCGACCCGAAGGCCATGCGGCGCTTGACTACGAGCTTGACACGCGGAGCAGGGAATTCCGCTGGCTTGTCAGCGGGTTGGTTGATGCCGGTGAAGTCGGCCCGGCCATCGACAAACAAGCGCCCCGCCTTCTGGATTTCTTTGTGTTCACGGAACCAACGAGCGTCCAGGGTGAGGTTTGGGGCTGTTGGAAACCACCCAAACGAGTCGAGCACGCTCTGGACGTCGCAGCGACGAATTTCACGTTCCGCGGCGAACAGGTTGACCGGCTTGCCGGTTCAATCCGCAAGACAAACCACTTCTTGACGGTTACCGGTTTGAAACTTGAAATCGGCGAGGAATGGATCGATGCCCCGGAGGTCAGCGCGAATCTCGATAACGCTGAATTCTACATCACCAACCTCCAATGCCGCATCGACCCGCTCCGGGTGGCCCGAGCCATAGGTTCGAATGTCGTCAATACGCTCCAGCCTTACCGGTTCGATCAGCCGCCGCTGGGCCGTGTCAACGGCCGCATCGCATTCCCACAGGGTGTCGCCGATCCCAATCTGGTATTCGACGTCGCTGGGGGTCCGTTCCATTTCTGGCGCCTGAACGCGCCCGAGATCGCCGCTCTTGTGCACTGGACCAGCGACAGCGTTTCCATCACTAACGTTGCAGCCAGCTTTCACCAAGGTCGCCTCACTGGCCATGTGGACGTGGACCTCGCGGACGAAGATACGGCCGTTCGGTTCAGCGGTCGCGTGACGAATGCAAACCTCGACCTCGCCGCTCGAGATTTGCTCGATTCCACAAACCGTCTGGAGGGCACCGTCTCCGCCACGCTCGATGTTGTGGGCGCAAGTGCCGCCGACGTCAATACGTGGGATGGCTCCGGCCAGGTGGAAATGCGCAATGGTGTGCTGTGGGATTTGCCGATCTTTGGCGTTTTTTCGCCCGTGCTCAATGCGCTCTCGCCTGGCCTGGGCAACTCCAGGGCACGCTCCGCAAAAGCCAGCTACAGTCTTCATCAAGCCGTTCTACGGACTGACGATCTTGGTATCGAGGCCGGTCTCGCGCGGCTGCGATACCGAGGCACCGTCGATCTCAATGGAAACGTCAATGCGCGAGTGGAAGCCGAAATCTTGGCTTCCACGCCGTTCCTAGGGCCGTTGATCAGCATCGCGCTGACGCCGCTGTCCAAGGCGCTCGTCTACAAGGTCGGGGGGACATTGGAGAAGCCAGAGCTCGATCCGTTGTATGTGCCGAAGTTGCTCATGCCTTTCCTGCGCCCATTCCAGACGCTGAAGAGTATTCTGCCCCCCAGCACGCCAGCTCAAACGCCTGACAACTCCGGCAACCGCTGAGCGTTTGATCCCGAGCAGCCGAGTCCGCCGGCCGCACCTTAGTGGTCATGAACGCAAATACGGTGACGTTCGTTGCCCCCAATTTGGCCTGCGTCGAGGCGCGACGAGGGAGCATATCCGCAGCGATACGCGACCGAGGAGCAACAAAGCCACG
>JAXDCU010000383.1:0-8891 GCA_034677645.1 Verrucomicrobiia bacterium | reverse complement strand
CAATTGTCAAATGTTTAGATGTGACCCCAATTCTTCAGGCGGTTGACAGAGAACCAGTTAACCCGATACTCAGACTCTCATGTCAACAGTTAACAAGTTCGTCGGTCTTGTCGAGTTCAGCCCCGCCTTCGAACCGAGGCCCTCGATCACACATGTCCTATTCGATTTCGACGGCACGCTGTCGCTGATCCGCCAGGGATGGCCCGAAGTCATGGTTCCGATGTTCGTCGAGATGCTGCCACCCCTCCCGAACGAGACCCATGCTGACCGCCACCGCCTCGCGTTCGAAGATATCATGCGCCTGACTGGGAAACAGACGATCTACCAGATGATCCAGCTAGCCGAGCGCATAAGGGAAAGGGGTGGGCACCCGCACGATCCACTCTGGTACAAGCACGAGTACCTGCGAAGACTCGAAACACGCATACGCGACCGGATCGCGGGTCTCGAGAGTGGAGCACTCAAACGCGACGACTTCCTGGTCCATGAGGCGCGCCCCTTTCTGGATGAACTCCGGCGTCGCGGCATCCACATGTACCTTGCAAGCGGCACGGACGAGCCATTCGTGAAGAGAGAGGCGGAACTTCTGGGGCTGACCCAGTACTTTGGTCGGAACATCTACGGCGCGCTCGACAACTACAAGGAGTTTTCAAAGAAGATGGTCATTGATCGCATCCTGAGCGAGCATTCCATTGCTGGTGACCGGCTGCTGTCATTCGGCGACGGCTATGTCGAAATCCAGAATACCAAGGAGGCAGGCGGTCTCGCCGTCGCTGTCGCGAGCGACGAAGCGAACAACGGCTCAGGCAGAATGGACGAGTGGAAACGGCAGCGCCTGCTTAGCGTTGGGACGGACGTTGTTATCCCTGACTTCCGGGACGCGATCCCGCTACTGCGTGTCATTCTCGGTGAACTTGAGTTGTCCTCGGCCCGCTCCCCCACTGCACGCGAGAAGCCGAGCACATGGACAACACCGGAACCGCTGAATCTTGGCAGGTTGAGAATTCGCCCACTTGCCAGTCGCAAGAGTCTGAGCAAACTGGAAGACGTCTTGGTGGAACCGGCCGAAAACCCACAGCCCTTGGCTGAGCCAATCTTGGCGGCGGTCGAGGATTGTGCCCGTAGGATTAGCGCCGCCGTCCACGCCGGAGCGGGCGTCATGCTGATCTACGGTGCGCACCTCATCAAGAACGGGGGTCAGTTGTTGTTGGTTCGCATGATGGACGCTGGCTGGTTGAAACATTTAGCTACAAACGGCGCCGGATCGATCCACGACTGGGAGTTCGCCTACCTCGGTCGCTCTACAGAGAGTGTGCGCGAGAACGTAGCGACCGGCACCTTTGGCGCGTGGGACGAAACCAGCCGATGCCTGCATTTGGCGTTGCTGACATGCGGGATCAACGGCGAGGGTTACGGAGCAGCGCTCGGCCGCTTCATCTACCAGGACGGTTGCGTCGTGCCGTCGGCAGAGGACCTTGAAACGCAGCTCCGCGACGCGCCTGCTCACCCCCTTGCACCGGCGCGCGCTGAATTGCTGACAGCGCTTCGGACCCACGGGATCAAGTCAGGCCCACATTTGGTCGCCCACCGCTGGCGCAACGCATCCGTACTCGCCCAGTCCTTCCGCAACGGTGTTCCTCTCACAGTCCACCCCGGCATCGGGTACGATATCATCAGCAATCATCCCATGTTCAACGGCGCGGCAATAGGACGCGCCGCCACGGTTGATTTCATGCGGTTCGCCGCAAGCGTCGACACGTTGGATGGAGGCGTTGTGCTATCGATCGGGACGTCGGTGATGGGCCCGCAGGTGTTCGAGAAAGCCATGAGCTGTGTCAACAACCTTCGTCTGCAGGCGGGACGCCCCGTGGTCCACGGGCATGCGATCTACGTGATCGACCTTCAGGATGGGGGCGGCTGGGACTGGAGCAAAGGTGAGCCGCCACAAAACCAACCCGCCTACTATCTCCGGTTTTGCAAGAGCTACGCTCGAATGGGCGGAACAATGACCTACCTTCAATGCCATAACGTAACCTTCCTGCATAATCTCTATTGCTGCCTTAGCGGTCTGGCCAAGCAGAATCCGAAGCAGTCGAAAGAACCAAAGTGAGTTTCGAGAACACAATGCCCGCAAACAACCCGTCCATTGGTGGAAAGGCCCATACCACCAGTGAGCCGCGGACGGACACGCCCTCAACCGACCCAGTCAAAGGCATCAACCTGTCGCGTGAGCGCTTTGAACAGATCACCTCAAAGTACTCCAGCTTGAGGGTCGCCGTGATCGGCGATTTTTGCCTGGATCGGTATCTGGAAATTGACCCGGCCAAACGCGAGTTCTCGATTGAAACCGGCCTTCCAGTGCACAATGTCATCAATGTGCGCGCCCAGCCCGGCGGAGCGGGCACCATTCTTAACAACCTCGGCGCTCTCGGAGTTGGCGAGTTGTATCCAGTCGGATTCGCTGGGATGGACGGCGAAGGCTACGAGCTCAGGCGCGCTCTGGGCGCTGCGCAACAGGTTCGTCTTGATCACTTCCTCAGCACGGATCAGAGACGCACTTTCACGTACTGCAAACCGTTGGTCACGGAAGCGGGCAAAGCGCCCATCGAGTTGAACCGCTTTGACACAAAAAACTGGACTTTCACGCCCGCCCCCGTTGAGGAGCAACTCATCGAAGCTGTGCACCGGCTCGCGTTGGTCGCGCACGCTTTGATCGTGCTGGAGCAGGTTGACAAAGAGGGAACAGGCGTTGTTACCCCCCGGGTTCTGCGGGCTCTCGGCCAAGTTGCCATTCAACAACCCGCCCTGCTAATCATCGCCGACAGTCGACGTGGCTTGCGCGGATATCCACCTCTCACACTGAAGATGAACGCATCAGAACTGGCAACTCTTGTGGGCCCGCCAGCCGCGACCAACCTCGCCGAGCTCCAGCGCAATGCCGTCTCGGTGGCCCAACATCACAAACAAAACGTCTTCGTGACATTGGCCGAACAAGGAATGCTGGGCGCTACCCCTGATGGGCAGGTAATACACATCCCTGCCATGCCTCTGCGCGGCCAGATCGACATAGTCGGAGCCGGCGACGCTGTCACGGCCAACCTCGCCGCGGCGCTCGCGGCTGGCGCCGCCTTGCGCGAGGCGCTCGAACTGGCCACAGTCGCGGCATCCGTAGTGATCCACCAGGTGGGCACTACTGGAACCGCAACCGTGCCTGAAATCCGCAATCTGCTGTTCAGCAGACCTTGACCAATTGTCAAATGTTTAGATGTGACCCTACTCGTGGCGGAGGGCTTCAATGGGGTCGAGTTTGGCCGCGGCTGTGGCGGGATAGAGACCGAATATCACACCCACCGCTCCCGAAATGCCAAAAGCGAGCAGCACGGACCACAGCGTCACGATCGTCTTCATGTCAGCCAAATGCGAGACGGCGAGCGGCGTCGCAAGGCCAACAACGACGCCTACCAAGCCGCCGCCGACCGAAAGCACAACCGTCTCAACCAAAAACTGCGTCGTGATGTCCCGGCGCTTGGCGCCCAGAGCGCGTCGAATGCCAATCTCGCGCGTCCGTTCCGTGACGGTTGCCAGCATGATATTCATGATGCCGATGCCCCCAACAAGGAGCGAAATCGCCGCGATGGAACCGAGGACGATATTAAAGATGCGTTTGGTCTGTTCCGCCTGACGCAGCAGTTCCAGCGGCACTATGATCTCGTAGTCATTCTGGTCGTGGAATCGCTTGAGAGCGGTCTTGATCTGCGGGTCAGCGGTCTCGACCGCGGGAAGGTCGCGCATCTGAACCGTGACCTGGTGAAGCTGCACCTCTTCGGCCTGGAAGCTGCCGGCGGCGCGCCGGAACAGCACCTCGCCAAACCGCGTGCGCGAAGTTGACAATGGGATGTAGACGTTGTTGTCGAGCGGTTCGCCTTCCATTTTGCCGGTTTGAGTCCGCTGCTCAGGAAGGTTCTTCTCGCGAACGATTCCCGCCACCTGGTAGTAGAAGGCATCGATCCTGATGGAATGCTCGAGCGGGTCCTGGTAAGGAAACAGGCGCGCAGCCAAGCCGACGGTGATGGCGCAGACGTTGTTTTGATGGAGTTCGTCCTGATGACACAAAAACCGGCCGCGGACGACATCCACGCCGACCACCTCAGTGTAGAACGGCAGCGTGCCTATGACTTGGCATGGGACTTCGTTGCGACTAAACCGGACGTTCTCGCGAATGATCCGCATTGGCAACACGCGCGCCACACCAGGGATGGTGGACTGGATGCGAGCGGCATCTTCATAGGTCAGGCCATATTTGAGGGACATGTGGCGGGCGCCGGAGCTGGCCTCGCGCGATTCCTCCGCTGGTTTGAGGCTTCGCACGATAATGTTGTTGCTGCCGAGTTTCTTAATCGCCTCTTGAGCTTCATAGGAAGCGCCTTCACCTATGGCGAGCATGGCGATCACCGAGCAAACGCCAAATATGATTCCAAGCATGGTCAGGAGCGAGCGCAGCTTGTGCAGCATCAGGCTCTTGACGCCAAGGCGGATGATGCTTGAGAATTGGTACGTTAACATGGCCGTCAATGCTCAGGGCGAAGTGTGATCAGGTGGCTCGCTCTTCACGACCTGCCGATCGATCAGACCATCCTTCATGTGAATCACGCGGTGCGCGCGCGCCGCCACTCGGTCGTCGTGCGTGACCAACACAATGGTTTTGCCGTTCTCGTTCAGGTTGGTGATCAAGTCCAGCACCTCCTTGCCGGTCTGCGAGTCCAGATTCCCGGTGGGCTCGTCGGCGAGGATCATGAGTGGGTCATTGACAAGGGCCCGCGCTATGGCCACGCGCTGCTGCTGGCCACCCGAGAGCTGGTTCGGCCGGTGGTATGCCCGGTCGCCAAGCCCGACCAGTTCGGCCAGACGCATGCAAAAGTCCATGTTCTGGCGGATGTCCTTGCCCTGATACAAGAGCGGCACCTGGATGTTCTCGATCACTGTGAGCTGGGCAATAAGGTTGTAGCTCTGGAAGATGAAACCTATCTTGCGGCCTCTGGCCTCCGACAACGCGTCGTCCGCCATGCGCGACACGTCTTCGCCTCCGAGAAAATAGCTGCCCGCTGTCGGTCGATCAAGGCAACCGAGGAGGTTTAGAAGAGTCGACTTGCCGGAACCGGATGGCCCCATGATCGCCATGTAAGTTCCGGCGCAAATCGTCAAGTCGACACCCCTCAGAGCGTGGACTGTCACCTCATCGCCAAGTGAATAGACCTTGTGCACCGCTTCCAAGCGGATGATCTCCTTTGTGGCGAGGGTGTTGTTGGTGGTAGTGGTGGCAGACATTGCTCAAGTTGCTCAAGTGTCATTCACCGGGTGGCACAGCGAGATTTTCACGGCGGGACCGGTTGGGCTGTTCGCCGGCTCGAGGTTCCACATTGCGGTCTTGCGGCGCTCCTTGTCCACCTAGCCCCCCGCGGTCCGGAGGCGCATCCGAATCGCCGCCGCGTTCGGCTCGCAATGCCTCGCGCATCGCCGTGCGCTCGTCATCGTTTAGTTCACCGTCGTTGTTCTTGTCGAATCGCTTTATCATTTCCTCTCGATTGAAGCGCGGCCCTCCAGGTCCGCCTTGTCCGCCAAAGCGCGCCATGAAAGCGCCGCGCATGGCTTCGCTCTCAGCCTCGTCAAGTTCGCCGTCGCCGTTCTTGTCGAACTGCTTCAACAGCTCCTCCCGGCTTGGCCGTCCGCGGCGACCGCCTCCTTGAGCTTCGCCAGCCATGCCTGTCACCCGCCCGTCCTGTCCGATGCCGCCTGGTGGCCTAACGTCGGATTGAGGCCCCGCGAGGTTGTTCGTGGGGCCAACGGCGGAGGCGGGTCGCTGGAACTGATTGGTTCTGGCAGCCTGCGATCGCTCTTCGGCGGCGAGCACCGCTCCGTCGAGGTCCTTGTCCTGTACATCGAATGGCGGCGAGAGCAGAACCCTGTCGCCCTCTTTCAGTCCTGAGAGAACTTCGATGAAACGCGTGTTGAACATGCCGACCTGGACGGGGACAGGCGTGGTTTTCTTGCCGTTCGCCACGTAGCAGACCTGTCGTCCCTTGAGGGTGGTGACGGCCTGGATTGGCACGGAGAGCGCATCGGTGATATTGGTGACGAGGATTTCGGCTCTTGCGGAGACGCCCGGCTTGACGCCTGGCAACGGGTCCGTGACGAGCACATCGGTTTTGTAGACCTTCAAGTTTGGATTGCCCCAGCGCGCCTGTGTATCGGGAAGCAGACCCACTTTATCGACATAACCCTGGAACCGCTGGTCAGGCAGAGAGTCAAGAACAACAAAGGCTGGTTGGCCCGGCCTGACCATGCCGACGTGCGACTCATGGACCCTGAGGTTGACTTCCATCTTCGAAGTGTCGGGCAGTTTGATCAACTCCTGTCTGTTGCGAACAGTGGCGCCTTCCTCAATCAGGGACTCGCTGCTGAACCTGCTATCCGATATCGGATATACCACCAAACCTTCCTGTGGAGCGTCGATTCTGGTGGCTTTGAGGTTCTTCTCGTCGCGTTCGAGTTTTTTCTGGTTCAGGACGAGCGTATTCGACGACGCCAGCAGGTCGGCGATGCACTGGGCCATCTTGTTCTGGCTCTGCAGCACGGCACGGTCCAGTTCGCGTTTTGCTTCAAGCACCGCGGACTCATACTGTTCGCGCTGTTTTGGCAGGTCGAACTGCTGCAGAATCCAGATGCTGTTGCTGGCCATAATGGCTGAATTGTTGAGGTTGATGACGGAAAGCCGGTCGCTGTCCACTCGCTGCTTGGTTTCATAGCCTTTGGCGGCGAGGTTGCTGCTGTAGTTGTAGGTTTCCTGGTTGACCGCGAGTTGGGCGAGGGCCGATACCCACTTGTTGCTCGCCTCGACGGCGTCCACCAGAGACTGGCCTTGAACGAACTTCTGCAAGTCCAATTCGGCGAACGTGAGTCTGAGAGTCGCGGCGCTGATGTCGCTATTGGTGGCGCTTCTCTGGATTTCGAGCTGGGCCTCGGCGTTGGTGAACGCAAACCTCGCCTTTTCGCAACCGATCCTCTGCTGGTTAACCTGGTCCTCGGCCTGCGATGAATCCAACTGCACGAGCAGATCGCCCTGTTTCACGAACGACCCCTCGGGGACTATGTAGATGATACGGGCGACGCCCTCGACCTCGTTGCGAATGCTCACCTCGTTCACGGCGGCAAGCGTGCCGGGCTCGACGAATGAGACTGTGAAATCACCGCGGCGCACTTCGAAGAACGCCGTGGGCGTGTCGCCGGTCTTTGGCGTCAGAAGCCAGCCTGTCAAAGCCAGAAAAACGAGAACCGCGGCGACAGCGACGAGCAGTTGACGCCTGCGCAACGGAGCGGGAAGTCGGTCGATGAGTCTATTCAGGTTCATGGCTGTGGTTCGAGGTAACTGTCGGGAGGAAGCAGTTGGTCATCCGGCATGTGCAAAGGCGACTTGCCGGCGGGAATCGCGAAGCGCGCATCGTCAAAAGGATCGCTGAGCCAGAAGTTGTCCACGTCGGTCTTGAGCACGCCGATGTCCAACAGAAGCTGAAGGCGCACCTGGAGATATCGCACCAGGCTGGCAGTCAGGTCGTTCTGCGCGTCAATCAACGCGTCTTGTGCCTCGCGAACCTGTTGGATATAGACCCGCCCCGCTTCGAGCAACATCTGGTTCATCTCCACCCGGCGGACGGCCACCTCAAGTGCCGCCTTGTTGTTGAAAAATGTAAGACGCTGTTGTTCGAGGCTTCTCAGGCCGCGGTCGATCTTGTCCTTGGAACTATCCAGTGTGCTGACCAGCGAGCGCAACTCTCGCTCAAATGACACCAGGGTGGACCGGTAGACATTGCGCTCACTTCGCCGACTAAATGGCAGATCAAGCTCCAGCCCGAAGCCATAGCGAACCTTGTCAGGATCGAACTCCGCGTAGTCGGTGTCGCCTTCGGACCGGAGGCTGGCGTCGGCCAGAAGGTTGAGCTGTGGCTTGAGGGCGTTCGCCGCCACCGTGACCTTGCGTTTGCTATCCTCGAACTCGTCGATGCCGTTGAGGATATCCATGTGCCGGCTAACAGCCAGCCGGAAGGCGGCGATGCCGTCGATCTTAACACCTATCAAGCCGGCGGCCTCAAGTTCGCGCAAGTCCGTGTCGTCCAGGAACCACTTTTCCGACAACGGCAAGCCCAGGCGGGTCTTGAACGCGTCCAGCGAGCTCAGATAGGAGGCGAGCGCGTTGATGTAAGTGATGCGAGCGTCGAGAACGGAACTGCTCGTGTCATCCACATCGCTTTGCCGGGCGCGGTCAACCGCGCGCGCGCTGAGGTAATCTTTTGTTTCAACGCGCCGGAGGTAGTTCGTGTAAAAGTTGCGAACGGAGTCTTTCTGGCCGAGCAAGTTAAAGTAATCGCTCACGATATTCACCGCGAACTGGTCTTGATACAGGCTATACGACCTAAGGGCGTACACGACATTGCGTTCGGCCTGAGTCAGATTCTCGACAGCGGCGTTGTTCTTTCCAAAACCGCGCAGGAGCGGTTGGACAAGATTGACCGAAATAGTGCTGAGGGCCGAACTGCGCGGATCTCCGGTATAGTATCTGAACAGGTCATTGACAATCGAGACGCCCAGGTTACCGCCAGTCTTCAGAAGCTGATCCACACCCACGCTCGACCGCAAAGACCCCGTCCAGTCCCTGACATCCACAAGGTTCGTGGCGATGGCATTGCCGGTCGCTGGATCGCGCGTGACACGGTTCTCCCGTGCCCATTGGCTGTCGATCTGGCCGCTCGTTCTCGCGAAGAACTGAGGCGTGAATTGGTAACGCGCGCCGGTCAACGTGAGCGCGGTGAGGTATAGCTGCTCCCTCTGGGTCTGGTACT
>JAXDCU010000382.1:0-9249 GCA_034677645.1 Verrucomicrobiia bacterium | reverse complement strand
TCCAACTCTCGCCTCCGTCAATCGATCGATAGACGCCCTCTCCACTTGGCAGTGCGTAGAGCCAGCCAGGCGGTTCGGGGCATGCCATGAGGCGATCGATCCGCGTGTGTGGCAACCCGGTGTCTGCGGCGCTCCATCCTTCGCCTGCCGTATGGCTCTTCAATACACCGCCGTAAAGCGTCGCGGCATAGAGGACGGTCGAATCGCGCGGGTCCACCGCGATCGAGTTCACCCAGTCGTAGGTCTGCAAACCGGTGTTCAACTGTGTCCAGGTCGCTCCACCAGTTGTACTCTTGAAAATGATGCCATCATCCGTACCAGCATACAGAATGTTCGTGTGGACGGGGTCCACGGTGAGGCTCTCCACACCGGCGTCCACGGGTCCCAGCGAAATCCACCCTCTCGTCCCAATCGGAGCGGCCTGCAGAATCTCGACAACGTGATTCTCAACCAGGATCGCCCCAGTCCGGCAAGCCGTGCTTTGATTGGCCTCCAGATAGTAGTTAACCGCTCCCTCTCCGGTGCCGCTCGCGTCACCATCCAGGTGAATCCACGAAGTCAGAGTCAAAGCCGACCAACCGCAGCGCGGCGGCGCGAAGACCTCGATGGCGCCAGCCGCCTCTCCCGATCCGTGGGATCGATTCGACGGCAGGACCGCAATTCGGCACGGCTCGACACCGGCCTGCTGGACGAGAAACGACCGGCCAGCGACCGCGATCGCGCCCATCCGCTCTTGCTCGGCGGTGTTGGCGGCCACCGAGTATTCAACCGTGCCAGCTCCCCGCCCTGCCGCGCCTTGCTCGATCGTGATCCAGGCTGCCTTGCTCTCCGCGGACCATGGACAGCCTTCGCTGACAATGACCCTTATGGCGCCATTCCCGCCCTCAGCCCGATGCCCGCGCCCGGTCGGTTCGGTGGTGGCGTCGCAACGGGCGCTCTCGGTCACAAACCGCGCCACAACTTCGGTCGGTGAAAGTGGCGCCAACTCGCACGACGAACCCGTGCATCCGCCCTGCCAGCCCTCGAACACACTGCCCGGCTCCGCCCTCGCGACGAGCGACAGGGCCCCTCCTTTGGGAACATCCATCGTGCATGAGCCATGACAAGTCTCGCCGGATGGCTCCACTGTGACCGAGCCTGAACCGTCGCCCACGAACCGGATTGTCAGCGACACCAGTTCGGCCGTGACCGCGGCTCTGAAGGTAGCCCCGAGCCGGCTGTCGTGATCTGGCATCGTGAACGTCGTTCTGGCTTGGTCCGCCGCGCTCAAGCCTGCCGTGTCGCCGGTCCAACGATCGAAGACGAGGCCCACCGGAGGCGTCGTGGCCTGGACTTCGATGACCTGGCCGGCGGGGTAGCGGCCACTGCCTGTGCCGTTTTCCACAGTTAGCTTCCATCCTTCCACCGACTGCGGGACGAACAGGATGGACGCCGCGCGGTCGAGGTTGGCGGAGTGATCATGGGTGGCGGAAAGCTGGTAGCGATTACCATCGCCGGCCGACAAAGCAACGCGCGCATCCAAGGCGCCGTTCCCCTCCCCGTAGTTGAAACGCACGCGCCCGTCGTCGAACAGAACAGCCTCGAAATTGACCGGGCCTCCGCCTGTCGCCAGACCGCTCCAAACCATCCGCACCCGTTTCGGCTGGGACTCAACGCTGAAATCCAGGCTCGCGGCGTCGAGGGCCGCGGCAAGCGGAGCGATGATGGCGTTTTGAGCAATTGCTTCGGTCGTCATCAACGCTTCCGACGGGAAAACACTGTGGGCGTAGACGCCGTTTTCAGTGAGGTCCAGATAGCCGTCTGACGACGCCCACAAGCGGCGCACGGTCCGGTCGAAGAATGGAAAGACAAAAGGGAGTTCACACAAGAACGCCCGCCGTCGCACCGACTCCGGCCCCCCTCCGCTCAGGGCCGGGCCACGCCGGCTTGCAGTCCAGCCCTGGTCACCCGGCGCCTGGGTCTCCTGGAACTGTCTGGCGACAAAGCGTGCGGTCACGATCGCGTCGTGATCCGGCATCGTGACGGTTGTCTCCGGACTCGCGGGACCGTGAATGACGACGCCGGAAGAACTAGTCCAGCCTGAGAAGTCGAAGTTAGTCTGCGCTGGTTCAGCCTTTATAGACACGGCTTGTCCAGGTGCATACTGTCCCGTGCCTTCGCCGCGCACGACGTTCAGATAGAAAGAGCCCGGCACAGTGGATTCGACTATAGGCTGAACCGTAACATCGTGTGCGGGCATAGTGAATCGGGCGCGCGGTGTGTCCGGCCCGACAAGCCAGCTCTCCACGTCCCCCTCCCACCGGACGAACCTGCACGGCATCATTTCCCCGCAGATATCTGCATCCAAAGGAACCAACTCAACGACTTCTCCCGGAATGTACCTCATGACAAACATCCCGAGCGAATTATAGGAATACCCGCTTAGCGCCGTGACATCGTACCAGTTGTACTCCGCGGAAATCCACACCCCCGCTGCTGGCATCGTAAATGTGAATTCGGTTTGCTCCAGCGCCTCGGCAAAAGTGAGACATTGTGTTTTGAAGTCATCCAGACTCATCCCTTCCAAAGTGATGCTCCATTGCTTGAAACCGGGCTTGGGGAATAGCGCGCGCATGGTCAGTCGCGTGCCCACACTCAGACCGCCAATGTATGTTTCGTGACCCCAGTCTCTCGCCCCGGTCCCCCACAGCCGTCCATCGTATTCGACCATGGCGTTGTCAACCGTCAGCTTCGTTTCGTATGGGGTCGCGAGTGCGATGTTCGGTCCAATCTCGATCTTTTTGGCGCCGACGATCCCGGCAATTGGGGCGGGGCGGCATCGCGTCCGGTCGTTGTCAGTGCCGAGGAGAAATCCAGATGTGCCCCAGCCCCAAACCGAGCCGTTGGCGCACACCGCCAGTGCCACATCTTTGTTAGCCGCGACCGCAACCACGTTCGAGAAGCCTTCAATAGTAAGCAGGCTACGCGAGTAGGGCGGTTCAGTCCCCACCCCCAATTGGCAACAATCGTTCATGCCAGCCGTGCGCACCGTCCCGTCATTCATCAGGCAGACGATGAAATCCTCGCCCAACGCGACGTCGCGGCACAGCCCTGACATGGGCAATTCACCGCGCCACGAATCGACACCGAGCAGCAGCGAGCACAAGGCCGAGCCTTCCAAGACAAGACGCCCGCCTTCGATCAAGTAGACGATGTCGCGCTTGTGCCAGCCTTGACCCGCGAGAGCCGGCCCGGCCAGCCGGGGGCCGATTCTGTCGCCGCCTCGCGCCGGCCTCGTGAAAGCGAGACCAAACTGACTGTATGAGTCGCTCTCGTTGTCGCCACTGCCCATAATGCCCGCGATCTTCTGAACACGCCCTGGCAAGTCCGCCACACGTGTGGCCTGGCCCTGGTCAAACCACCACACGCTCTTGTCTTCCCCCGCGACCACGGCCAGCCCGCGCACACCTGCCCAGATGTTGAGGATTTCTCCCACGGCCTCGCGTCCCTCGACCGGCGTTGGTAAATCAGTCTGCGCGGGAAAGTTGCTACCCAGAACACCGTCGTCGTTCCGCCCACAGGCGAGCAATCTGCCGTCCGTGAGCAAGAAGACGCTGTAATGAGGACCACAGGCCACATCCCACGCCGTGTCGGGAAGATCGACTTCGACGGGAGCGTGGTGCAAGCATTCAACTCCGCTATCCGTCACCGGGACGCCGAGTTCGCCGTAGCAGTTGGACCCCCACGCGGCGACCGTCCCGTTATGGCGGAGAAACAGGGCGTGGTGGCGTCCAAGGGCGATTTTGCGGATGTTGCCGGACGTGGGGTGGATCGCGTAGTCCTGGGCTATGCCAGGCAAGCCATGCGGTTCGCCGCGGAAGTCATACATGTCCCCGGCCCGGCCCCACCCCCACGGTTCGTTCTGCTTGTCTTGTGCAAGCATAACGCACGACAAAGTCAGGTACCCGGCCACGATCGCGAGCGCGCGAGTCCCGGTCAAGAAACGCGTTTCCGACGGATTTGACAATGAGCGTGTCCACGAGCTTCGCATGGTGTTTATTGGGTCAGTGTGGCGCGAGACGGGTGCGTGTCTCATATTCTCTTCGATGCCGTGACTCTATTCGCACACAGGGCGGCGTCAATTAAACACAGCGCGTCGCTGCGTGGTGAATTCCATCTGCGCCCGAAAACACTTAAGGCGATTACCAGGCTCGGTGTTGCAAGCGGGCGGGAATTGATTTTCACTTGTTGCATGAAAGAGCCGGGACGACTCGGGCCGTTGTCGATTGTGCTTGGCGCGTCTTTGCTGGCGAACGCGGCGTCGCCGAACATCGTTTCCCGCTTCGCCAATCCCCCTGCCGACTCGCGTATTCTCAAGATCGTCCACGGTTGGCCTGACAAATCTGAGGAGCAGGACCAACTCATCGCACGCCTTGGGCGCCAGGGCTTCGGCGGCGTGGTCTGCAACGTCTCGTTCAATCAATACCTGGAGAGCGAGACCCACTGGCAGTCTTTCATTCGCGCCGTCACTGAAGCTAGGAAGGCGGGTATGGCATTGTGGCTCTACGACGAGCGCGGCTATCCGTCCGGCAACGCAGGCGGACTAGTGCTGCGCGACAATCCTGAGTGGGAAGCGCGGGGCTTGCTCGCCGCTCAGAAGGAGACTGAAGCTGGTCCTGTCGAGATGACTGTGCCACCTGGCAAGCCGTTTCTCATCGCGGCGTTTCCCATGCGCGACGGCCGGGCGGACGTCACGGCTAAGACGGATTTGTCAGCGCAAGTTGAGGATGGTCAGTTGCGATGGCAGGCGCCGCCGGGACGCTGGCTGATCGTGACTGTCACTGAAGACCGGCTCTACGAAGGCACTCACGCCGATGGCAACCTGTGGCAGAAGATGCCTTACGTCAATCTGCTCGTTCCTGAAGCCACAGCGAGATTCATCGAGGTCACCCACCAACGGTATGCGGACAGGCTCGGCGCGGACTTGGGGCGGCACTTCATGGCCACGTTCACGGACGAGCCGTCGTTGATGAGCTGTTTTCTCAAGCCAATGCCGTATCGGCCGCTTCCATGGGCGCCTAATCTGCCGGTCGAGTTCAACAAGCGCCGTGGCTACGCGCTCACGCCAGCGGTCGTTCTCTCGCTGCTGACGGACAATGGTCCGCAGACAGCGCGGCATCGACACAACTACTGGCTCACAGTGGGTGAACTTGTGTCGGAAGGATTCTTCGGCCAAATCCAGACTTGGTCCAGGCGGCACAACGTTCCTTCCGGCGGTCACTTGCTAATGGAAGAAAGCCTCGTGGCTCACGTCCCTCTTTATGGGGATTTCTTCCGTTGCGCGCGCCGGCTCGACGCGCCGAGCATAGATTGTCTCACAAGCATACCGTCCGAAGTGCCTTGGTTCATCGCCCGTCTGCTCTCCAGCGCCGCCGAACTCGAAGGTCGCAGCCTTGTCATGAGCGAGACCTCGGACCACAGCCAGCGCTACCGCCCACCCGGCGACCAGCGCCCCAAACAGACCGTGACCGAAGACCAAATCCAGGGCGCCTGCAACCGCCAGATTGTCTCAGGCGTCAACTGCATCACCAGCTACTACAGCTTCGCCGACCTCGCGGACGATCAACTCCGACGTCTGAACGAATACGTGGGCCGCTGCTGCACAATGCTCCGCGGCGGCAGCCAGATCGCGGACATCGCCCTGCTATATCCCGTCGAGAGCATTTGGACGAAGTTCACTCCGGCGCGCCACTGGGCCAACGAAGCCCCAGCCGCGTCGCGGATCGAGAGCATCTGGCGCGCCGCTGCCGAGAGTCTCTTCACCGCGCAGCGCGATTTCACGGTTGTTGATAACCGCGCGCTTGCCGAAGCGCGGGTTGAAGGCGACGCGCTCGTACACGGTCAGCTCAGGTGGCGCGTGGCGGTGTTGCCGGGGGCGGACACGTTGTCGCTAGCGGCCTGGGAGAATCTGGCGCGATTCACCAAGTCGGGAGGCGTGGTCATTGCCTTGGGCGCGCTTCCAGCAAACAGCGAAACCGAGTTTCCATCGAAGCGCGTTGAGGACATTGCGCGGGAGGTATTCGGCCACTCGGTGGCCGGGCCGCACGTGGAGGCTAACGCCAAAGGCGGCGCAGGCATCTACTTGCCTCGCGGTTCGGAGGGCCTGTTGCCACTGGTGTTGCGGTGGGTGCTGGAACCGGACGTGCGCGTTGAGGCGTTGAGGTCGCCTGTGCGCGTCACCCACAGGCGCCTGGATGGCAGTCACACTTACTTCCTCATCAACGATAGCCCACAACCATGGTCAGGCGAAGTGAGTTTTGCCTCTGAAGGCGTTGGCGAGTTGTTCGACGCGGCGAGCGGGCAAGTCAAGGCCGGCTTGGACGCCGCTCGAGCCACACTGCGCCTCCAAGCCCATGGCGCGGTCATAGCCAGGTTCCAGAAGGCGCGCGCGCCGCGGCGCTTGCCCGTCAAGCCTGGTCCTCTGCCCAATTTCACTCTCCGCGGTTTGCCGGCGATTGACCCGGCGCCACAGCGCGGCGAAATCGTCCGTGCAATCGTGAAACCGGATTCGGCTAGATCGGCTGACGGCGCGCCCGCGTGGGAACTGGAAGGCACAATCACCAAAAGCAACGTGGACACGTTCCTATTCGCCGGCTTTCATCACGCACAATTGCTCGATCTAGACTCCGCGGACTGCCTGATCGCCGACTCCTGGGTGCCGGAGAACCAAACCACCCGCACGCAACTCCTGGTCATTCTCGCCGAGGACGGCGGCGAGGATTTCATCGCCGAGACGGGGCGTTCTCTCGCGACATCGGGACATGAGCGATCGTTTGTGCCGTTATCGCGGTTTCAGCGCGCCGGCTGGTCCAAACCAGGCGATGGCGCTCTCGATGCGAGGAGGATTCGCGAGGTGCGTGTTGGCTGGGGCGGCTACTTGGGAACCGAGGGCGAGACCGTGCGCTTGAGCGTGGCTCTGCGCGCGGCCGTCGGACCTCAGTAATGGCGGGAACTGCGCGGAGTCCACAGACCGTGTTCGAAGTCCGCAACGTTTGTACGGTCGTTCGATAGGCCTCGTGAGCCTGAGACGGAGCCTCGCTAAACGTATTCCACCGTGGCTGGAGGTTTGGGAGTCAGATCGTACAAGCACCGGTTTACTCCGGGAATGGCGGTTATCCGCCTGCTAAGGCAGTTTAGCACGTCCCATGACAGCTCACGCACACTGGCTTCCCGCGCGTCTTTGCTGTCGATGCAGCGCACGACGATGATCTGACCGAATTCCCGTTTCCCATTGCGAATGCCTGTGGCGCAATCGTTCAGGAGGACCGCCAAGTACTGGAACGAGCCGGTGCTGGCTAGCTCAGCCTCGACGATGGCCGTGGCTTTGCGGACCGTATCCAGTCGTGCTTCCGTCACCTCGCCAACGATGCGAGCGGCGAGCGCCGGTCCGGGGAACGGAATCCGGCACGCGATCTCCTTGGGCAGGTCAAGCAGCTCGGCGACGGCTCGCACGCCGTCCTTGCGCAAGGTCTTGAGAGGCTCAATCACGGTGTACCCGTAAGCTTCCTCGGTGTTGATGCCGAGTTGGGTCAAGATGTTGTGTTGCCGCTTGATGCCGGCGACGGTTTCTTCGATGTCGGTGAGAATCGTGCCGTGAAACAGGAACCGCGCGCCCGACTTCCTCACTTGCGCCGCCAACACATCGCGGTAGAACGTGTCCGTGATCACCTGCCGTTTCTTCTCTGGGTCGGTCAACGCCGCTAATGCCTTGAGAAACACATCGCGCGCGTCGACTAGCTCGACCGGGATGCCCATCTTCGCGAACGCGCCAACCACGGACCGAGGTTCGCCTTCGCGCATCAATGCGTTATCTACAAACACGGTTTTCAGTTGCGAGCCCAGAGCGCGGTGAGCCAGAGCCGTCACAACCGAACTGTCCACGCCGCCGCTCAAGGCGTTGATCGCCGTGCCACGGCCGACCTGTTGTCGGATTGACTGAATCTGTTCCTCGATGAATGTTTTATAATTCATTTGTGATTGGAGATCATTTCGCTCTCAGGCAGCAGTGTAACCGCCCTGGCCGAGGCGTGGCAAGCTGACATGGGGCTCCCAAATCCCCGTCTGAGCTCACCACGAAGCTCGGGAAGTCCTCGAAGGAGAGCCCCGAGTTAGCATGGGCGTTCTGGCTATTCCCCACAGAAAAGAATTGGGCATGCTAATCGCTGTTCCTTCGTGTTCTTGGGAAAGCGCCAAGCAGAGCTTGGTGGTTCTAGTGAACTGAAACGTGTTCATCATGACAAATGGTCGAGAATCATGTAGCCGACCCTTAAGCGGGCGGGAGCGATCCTGTCCGCTGAAGCTGGGGAAGGCCAACGCGCGAGCCGTAGCGTTCCGCGAACTCGGTTCGGCCTCGTTACACGAAAATGGGAGTGGCCAGCCTGCCGAAGATGGTGAAGCCAGCACTGGCGGGGAAGCCTCGATCAGATGCACCCGCCGGACTCTCCGGGGTGAAAGGAGACAGCGCGCGCGCAAAGAGCCACCGGGAACTTGGGAGGCCCGATTTGGTGTTCAGTGGGGACAACTCCTGGCGGGAAGCCATAACCGCTGGCGGGGCCAAAACGCGGTGTCGGATGGGCTCATAGTAGTGATGATCTGCCGATGAAGTCGGCAGGGAGCCAAGGAGCCCTGGCCAGAGTCAAGCCGAGTCAGAGGGCCCTGGAGCTGATTGGGATGGAATACATACCTAAGACAGGAGAAGCGGTGGAAGAGCTGTCCTTTCGGGAAGCCCTGCTGCCGCCGAGCCTCCGGGAACTGAGACAGAAGCTGGGCCAGAAAGTTAAACAACAGAAGCGGTTTCGCTTCTACAGTCTCTACGGCCTGGTGTGCCGGACCGATACGCTGCAGGCCGCATGGGCGGCGGTGCGGCGCAACCAGGGTGCACCGGGCGTGGACCGAGTGAGCATCGAACAGAACGCGGCAACGCCAGAAAGCGAAGCGGCGTTTCTGTCCGAGATCGAACGGAGCCTGAAGGAAAAGACCTATCGTGCCCAAGCGGTGCGGCGGGTCTATATCCCGAAGGCCAATGGCAAGTTGCGGCCGTTGGGCATTCCGACGGTGAGTTCATAATGCACATGGTGCAGGAGGCGTTCGGACTGGTTGCGGTTTAATGCGATTGGAGTGAGTGACCCAGGCTTGCAGCTCCGCTTCTTTGTCGGCGGTGAGCGTGATCCAGTAGGGGAACCCCGACTCAAGCCTCCGAGCCGGAAGATG
>JAXDCU010000381.1:0-4190 GCA_034677645.1 Verrucomicrobiia bacterium | reverse complement strand
GCGTGATCCCCGAGACAGCCCGATTCAACATCGCAACGGCCGGGGGCTTCTCAATCACTGGCCGAGGCAGCGCGTCAGTGGTCATTCCCACAGCCGTTCCATTCATCGGCGGCGCGACACTTGGGAGCGCCCAGGCAATGCTGCAGTATGCCGGAGGCTCCGGCTTCATTGCTGGCTGGGGCGAGATCGA
This sequence comes from Verrucomicrobiia bacterium, assembly GCA_034677645.1. Classification (GTDB taxonomy): domain Bacteria; phylum Verrucomicrobiota; class Verrucomicrobiia; order Limisphaerales; family J093; genus JAAYVR01. Next base: position 4,000 of record JAXDCU010000381.1, on the reverse strand, counting down.
TTTGGGCATGCTGGGCAAGAAAGCCGTCGGTCTCCAAGTTTATTTTGACGGTGGTTGGCGCCGACTAGGTCTGGCGGACATCCAGGAGATAACCGGCGAAACGCATAGTACCGGCAGCATGAGTGGTAACCGTCTGGTCAATCTGTCGGGTGCGCCCCCGACAGCGGCGGAAAGCGCCTTCCTTGTAGAATCGGGCACTCAATATGCCCTTCTGAGCGCTTCGTGGGCCAACGCTGTCGGTGCGTCTCCAGCCATCATCGTCGTCAAACCGGACGGCACGCAACTAACCGAAGCCGATTTCGGCGAGGCAGCAGGCATTGGCCTTGTCGAGTCATTGAGCGGACCGAATCGGAAGACGATCGCCGTGGCAAACCCTGCTCCGGGCGAGTGGCGTGTTGTCATCCCGAACGCATCCGAGCTTGGGGAGCTCCAGTTTGATGCCGTCCGCGATACCGCGAACCTCATCCCGGAAATCGTATTGACCGCGCCGGTGATCGATCAGAACGGGCCCGCGGTCGAAATCGGATACAACGCCACCGCGCCGAACACCGACGCGCAAGTAGTGCTGTTCTACGATACGGACAACACGGGCTTCGACGGAACGGTGCTTGCCGCTGGCTTGGCCGAGCGCGATGGACCGGGCACGTACACCTGGGACGCCTCAGCGCTAGCTGCTGGGGATTATTATGTCTATGCCATGATCCTGGCTGACGGACAGATGCCGGTGTTCTCTAATTACGCAACAGGCAAGATCACAGTAGCCGGCGCGACGGCCACAATCGGCGGCCTGGTTTACGAGGACGTCGACGGCGACGGTCAGCGCGATGCCGGAGAACCCGCGCAATCTGACTGGACGGTCTTCCTCGACGACAATCAAAACGGGCAACTCGACAACGGCGAGACTTCGACACTGACGGACGCGGCGGGCAAGTACCAATTCACCGTGCCTGTTGGCCGCACGTACAATGTTGCGCTCGCGATTAAACCGGGATTCATCCAAATAACCCCTGACCCGACGGTCCAAGCCGCGCACCAAGTCGATCTGTTCGCAAGCGCCGCCTTAGCCAGCCGTGACTTCGGCGTGTTCAGGACGCTCACAATAACAGGCACGGTCTATATGGACCGCGACGGAGATGGCGCGCGCGATGCAGCCGAAACCGGCCTCGCCGACATCGAAGTCTTCTTCGATTCAAACGCCAATGGACGACTGGACGATGGCGAACTAACCGCAACGACCAACGCGTCAGGACTATTCGTTCTCAGTAACGTCGGGCCGGCCCAGGGCGCTCTCGCCCTCGTGAACCGGACGGATTATGCGTCCACTGCCGTCGCCACTGTCTCGCTGAGTGGCGCGGACCTTGCAGGCCGTGACATCCCGGCGATCCGTTTCGGACGCGTCGAAGGCAACGTGTTCGTGGACGTGAACTGCAATGGCCTCCGCGATGGTACCGAATCAGGACTCGGCAACGCCGTCGTCGTCCTCGACGTCAACAACAATGGTCTCGCTGACGCGACCGAATCCACCGCGCGCACGGATGCTAATGGCTACTTCTCCCTGCGCGGCCTCTGGCCAGGGCGATACAGCCTCATCCAGATTCCCGAAACCGGCTTTGTCCTCAGCGGCCCCGCCTCAGGCAAATACATGGTGGTGATCGCTGCTGACGGGACCGTGTTGAGTGGCCTGGACTTTGGCAACCGCCCGCCACAGTTCCTAAATGGTGGATTCGACCAAACGATCGAGTCGGCGCCCAACTTTGGATGGAGCATTCTCGGCCAGGTGTCAATCAGCGGTTCGAGGGCGGTGCTGGGAAGGGCTGGCGATGAATTCAGCCAGTTGCGACAGACGTTTGCGTTGCCTGAGAACGCGAAGTACCTCCAGTTCACCATCGCACGCCTCCGGCTCAGCTCAGACACGACTCGATTGCCGGAGACGTTCGAGTTTGCACTGCTTGATGCGTCGCGTGGCGACGCGGTGCCCGAAGCGTTGTCAACGCTGACTCGAACCGACGCCTTGCTCAATATCCAGGGCACGGGCCCGGTCGTTTACTCCTCGCATGTTAGAGTCCCAGGCCTCGCGGGCGCCGGTCAGATCGGTGACATCAAATTCCCCGTGGTCGTCACCGTCGATATTTCGTCGGTGGCATCCGCGCGGCTTGTCGCGCTTTATTTCAACCTTATAGCCGACGAGGCAGACAGCGAGGTCGTCATCGATGATGTGCGCTTCGTTGCGGGGCTCCCGCTGGAATTCCAGCTCGATCCAGCCAGCGATTCAGGGCGCCTGGGAGATGACACCACCCGGTTTTCAGAGGTAACGTTCGTCGGGCGGACACTGCCCGGTCTGTCGGTCGCTGTGGATGTGGACGGCGACGGCTTTGATGACGGAGCCGGGATCGCCAATGCGGATGGTGATTTCCGCGTCGCGGGTGTCGTGCTCGCCGAGGGTCCGAACTCCGTGCGGATGATGGTTACCGATGGCGATGAGACCGCGCGGAGCGAGCGCGTCGTGACGCTCGACACGCGCGGGCCCAGAGTGTTGGCCTTCACACTCAATCAGGGCGAGCTTCAGCGTTCGAAAGTGACCTCAATCGAGTTCGATTTCAGCGAAAGTCTTCTCGATGCGCTGTCGGCGGGCAACCTCGTTGTGATGAACGTCACGACCGGCCAGACCGTTGCTGGCTTCCAGACGTCCGTGATGTCCGGTGCTGAACATCGTGTTGTCGTCTCCTTCTCCGATCTCCCGGGCGGATCGCTGCCTGACGGCAACTACATTGCCACGCTCGTTGCGTCTGGCATCGCGGACGCAGCCGGAAATCCGCTCAATGGAAATGGTCCTGAATCGACAGGGCGCGACTTCGAGTTCCAGTTCTTCCGCTATTACGGCGACATGGACGGCGACCGGGATGTCGATTTCCTGGACTTGTACTGGTTCCGCAAGACTCAGTTCAAGAGGGCAGGGGAGCCCGGCTATGATGCAAACCTCGATAGCAACGGCGACGGCATCGTCGATGCGACTGATGTCTTGACCTATCAGTCGCATTACCTCACGCGACTTGATCCTCCGCTGAAAGTCAAGGCTCTTGTCGCCAGAGTGCAGACTGCAATGCTGCAACGCCAACAGTCGATCGCGCGACTACCTGATGCTGGATCGGCGGCGCCTGTTCTCGTTGTCGCCTCCGCTCAGCCTGCTCAGCCCGCTCTTTGCCAGGCTCTGGTCATGCATGAGGAGCGTCTCGTTCTTGTCGATCACAAGGAGCAGGGCTTGATGCCTGCGCGTGCTCGGATTCGGTCCGTGCCTCGCATTGTTCTTGAGGATCGCTGAGCGGAGATAATGGACTTGCCCGCTGGTCCGGCGAGTTCCGGAGGCAGTGTTCTGGCAATTCAACTACTACTCGCGAGCCAGCCAGACTCTAAGTCGATAGAATGAAGGCTCTGGCGAAGGCTCTGGAGTGTCAGTGAACCGCGCAAGTTGACCCGTGGCCTCGATGCGAAGTGTCCAGTCTTGCCAGTCCGACCTAAGCCCGACCTTCTTGCGGATTATGTAGAATCGCTTCAGATCGCCATGCTCGGCTTCGCGCGCCGGCGTCGTTGGGAAAGAGATCAGCACCTCGTTTGCGTGCGAGGCGACGGTGAGCTTCAACTCATCGTTCGGGTCACGAGGGTTTGTTCCGGCAACGAACTCGTCCCATGCCGATTGGCCGTCACCGTCGGGGTCAAGACTCGCGTCCCTGGAATTGCCAGGGTCGAAGCCATTGGCGGTTTCCCAGGCATCCGACATGCCGTCGCCGTCCCAGTCAGTGACTGGTTCGGGGCACCCGGGTGATCCATGGACGGCCGCGCTTGGACGCCAGCCTTCTTTTGTGGAAAAAGCTGCAATCGGTCCGTCCGGACTAGTCGCGACGAGCGAATAGCCCAGACCGTCTGTGCTTTTGTGCCAGTCGTCGTAATAATGGATTTCCAAGAACGGCCCGGTCCAGGTGTCTTCCAGGCGCAACACTCCACC